>NZ_JBFBAO010000089.1:0-19944 GCF_040682255.1 Micromonospora sp. NPDC051296
GGTGGCCCGGTACGGGCCGCCCGCCGCCATCGCGGGTTGCGGCAGCGCGAGCAGGGTGGCGACGAGCGTGGTCGTGGTGATGCCGGCGGTGACCACGACGCGCCGCAGGCGCGGTAGGCGTGCTTGTGACACAGAGCCTCCTCGGGAGCGGACAATCCGATTTGGATGATCATCGGCGCTCGGGAGACTATCTGGATAATCTCAAATGTATAAGTCTATGGATGTTAAGTCCGTCAAGCACGCGTCGACGCTAGTACCCGATCGTCACCCGCATCCTGGTCCAGGTGATCCGCCCGACGATGCCGTCGTCCGCCAACCCTTGCAGCCGCTGGTACCAGCGGACTCCCGCCTCGGTGCGGGCGTTGAACGTCCCGGTCGGCTTGCCGCACTGTCGCTCGCCGATGAACCGCTGGATGAAGGCCACGTCCGGGCCGCTGGAGCCGCGCCGGACGGTACGGGTGCCGGGCCGGTGTTGCGCGGACTTCGGCGGCGGCGCGGGTCTGCTCGCCGCCCGAAGCGCGGCGACCGTCTTCGGCCCCACGACGCCGTCGGCGATCAGCTTCCGCTTCTGCTGGAAGGCGCGGACCCACGCCTGCGTCCTGGCGCCGAACACGCCGTCGACCGCCAGGCGGGCGCCGAGCTTGTTGGCGACGGTCTGGAGTTCCCGCACGTCGCTGCCCCGGCTACCCGAGCGCAGGGTGCGGTCGCCGAGCTTGGACGCCGTCGAGGTGACGATGCCCCAGGCGCGGTTGCTGTCCTCGCGGTTCGGCTCGTGGCTGACGCTGACGTGGATGTGCTTGTCGTGCGGGTTGGATCCGGTGTAGCGGGCGGGGTGGAAACCGCGGCTGCGGCTCCAGATGGTGCGGTCGAAGATGACGTACTCGGTCGAGGGATGCTCGATGCAACGGCGGACTACCAGTAGCGGGTCGATGCCGTCCTTGTCGATGTCGAGGGCGTTGACCGAGCTGTCGTCGGCGTCCGGGTTGTGGTCGGACCTGCGCCCCTGGTGGGCGGCGTCGCCGATCCAACCGTCGGACGTCCGGTCCCGGTGTGGCCAGCGCTCATTGACCTCGGTCCGCAGGACTTTCAATGCTCCAGCCAGGTGCACCGCCACGGCTAGTCCTCCTCCTCGACCGCGGCGAGGTCGTAATCGACCGGTTCGCCGATGTTGCCTTCCGGGTTGTCGTCCTCGTCGAAGCAGGTGACGTCGAATTCGTCGACATCCGCTCCCATCACGTGTCTCCTCTCGTCCAAGGTCGCCTGGTCGGGCCCACCTTGCGGTTGGGATTTCAGGAGACGCAACGGCGAGTCAGGTTTCTTGCAAGGCATCTGCCGCTCTTGGCAACTTGTGTCACTGAACGGCCCCGGACGCGCTCGGATCTGCCGATGGTTGTCAAACGAAGAGCTGAATCATGAGAAGCCTTCATGTGATGTCCACAGCGGACGGCGACCGTTGAATGAGGACCCAGGGCCGGCGGCGTGTCGCCGGCGCTGGACAAGATCGGGGAGACGTCGCGATGACCTGGCAGCCACGACCGCTCGCCACCCTTCCGCTGGTTCTGGCGGGGCCCCTGCTGCGCCGGGTCGACGGCAACACCGTCACCGTCTGGCTCGCACTGCGCGAGCCGCGCAAGGTCACCCTCCGGGTGTACGCGGGCGACGCCGACGGTGCCGGGGCGGACCAGCTGTACGTCGGTAGCCGCAACACGGTCCGGCTGTCGGCCAACTGCCACCTGGTTGCCGTGACCGCGACCGGCCCGGCCCCGCTGGCCGCCGGCACCACGTACCGGTACGACGTGTTCTTCGGCGCGCCCGGCGACGAGGCGGTGCCCGTGCCGGCGACCGAGCCCCGGCTGTACGGCCCGGACATCGTCGCGGCCACCCCGGCGGCGGCGCAGGCGGCCCTCACCTACCCGGGCGGGCCGACGTTGCCCAGCTTCGCCACCCCGCCCGCCGACCTCAATCGGCTACGAGTGATCCACTCGTCCTGCCGAAAGCCGCACGGGGCCGGGGAGGACGCCCTGGCCGTGCTCGACGACATCCTGCGTGCCGACGTCGCCGACCCGCTTGCCCGGCCGCAGCAACTGGTGCTCACCGGCAGCCAGATCTACGCCGACGACGTCGCCGACGCTCACCTCGCGGTCCTGCGGGGGATCGCCACCACCCTCGGCGCCACCGTCGAGACGCTGCCCGGGGTGCCGGCCGCCGAGCCGCGGCTGCGTCCGGGACGCCGGCAGGAACTGGTCACGGCGGCCGGGCTGACCGTGCCGGCGGGCAAGAGCCACCTGTTCTCCCTGGCCGAGTTCTGGGCGATGTACCTGACCGTGTGGTCCGACGTGCTCTGGCCGGCGCAGCTGCCCGAGTTCGGCGACGTCCACCCCGAGGACGACGCGCTGCTGAGTCGCAAGCCCGCCGACATGCGACTGTCCGACGCATGGGAGACGCTGACCGGGTACGGCGCCGCGTCCGCGCGCCGTGACGCCTTCCTCGACGAACGCAAGGCCCTCACCGCCTTCCGGGACGGCCTGGGCGGGATCCGCCGGGTGCTGGCCAACGTCCCCACCTACCTGGTGCTCGGCGAGCACGAGGTCAGCGAGGACTGGTACGCCACCCAGCGCTGGACCGAGCAGGCGCTGGCCGACGGTGGCGGCGGCCTCGGCCGGCGCGTGGTGCAGAACGCGCTCACCGCCTACGCGCTCTGCCAGGCGTGGGGCAACACCCCGGAGCGTTTCGCCGCCGCCGGAGCGGCCGGCGAGCCCGGCCGGCGCCTGCTCGCCGCGGTCGCCGGCTGGACCGGTACCGAGGACGCCACCAGCGCGACCATCCGCGACCTGGTCGGCCTGCCCACCACCATCGTGAACGGGGTCCCGCAGCGGCCCGCCGGCGCGTTGGGCTGGCACTACCACCTACGCTGGGCGGCCCACCAGCTGATCGTGCTGGACACCCGGACCACCCGGGTCTACCTCGGCGGACCGGACGACCCGCCGGCACTGCTCTGGGGCGACGCGGCCTTCAAGGACCAGATCGGTGACCCGCCGGACCTCGGGCCGGAGGCCGCCACCTTCGTCGCCTCCGCCACGCCGGTGGCGGGCTACCCGTTCGTCTCCGACTTCGTGCAGCGGATGCTGGGCACCCGGTACCGGGGCCGCGGCGGCGTCGACACCGAGGCGTGGGGACTGCAGCGGGCCGCGTACGAGAAGCTGATCTCGCGGCTGTTCACCCGTGCGGTCCCGGCCGACGACGGCACCCGCCGGCAGCGGATCATCCTGCTCTCCGGCGAGGTCGGCTACGGCTTCGCGGCTCGGCTGCGCTACGACGGCGCGGCCCCGTTTCGGGCGCTGGCCCCCGGCCCCACCCGCGGCGTCATCGCCCAGTTCGTCTCCAGCGCCGCCAAGAACGAGGACGGGTTGACCCGGTTCCTGCATGGCACCGGCTTCGACATCACCGCCGACCGGTTGCCCCGCAGCCGCCGCTACGGCTGGGCCAACCCGGGTGGGGGTCAGCTCACCGTCGGCACGGAGATCGTCGACCGGTACACCGGCGGCGTCGCCACCGTCCCGTGGACGGTCACCGGCACCCCGGCGGTGGCCGAGGTCGAGAGCCTGCGCCGGATCACCCGCACCCAGGACTGGTCGTACGAGGTGACCTTCGTCAAGCACGACGCCGCCGACCCCACCATCCCGCCCCGCCCCGGCACGCCCCGGCCGGTCTACCCGCCCACCGGCAACCGCTCGTCGGCGCTCGGGCAGTACCTGGCCGCCGCCGAGAACCACGACGACTACCTGGGCAAGTGGGGCGACGGGAAGGAGGTGGTCGGCTACGCCAACCTCGGCGAGGTGACCCTCTCCTGGGCCGAGGGCGACGCCAAGAAGGCGGTGCAGACGCTGTGGTGGCGTCTCGGTGGCACCGGCGCGGCGGCACCGCTGACCCGCTGCGTCGTCGACCTCTCCACCCGGGCCACCGGCCCTCAGCGGAATCCCGACCACCTGGTGCTCATCCTCGAGGCGGCCGGCGCCGAGGGCAGCGCCGGGAGCGACCGCCGGGCCGAGGACACCTGGGTGTACTGGCGGGAGGGCAGCACCACCCGCCGGCTACGCGGCGGCACCGACGGCTACCTGTACGCCAGCAGCGCCGCTGACTCGGCCGACCCGTGGGACTACACCCAGCCGTTCAAGCCGGCCACCGGCACCGTCGCGCAGGTCGCGTACAGCACCGGGGCGCGGCCGCTGCCCGACGCGTTGCTCACCACCGCGAACCTGTTCCAGCCGCGCACCGTGCCGGCCGTCCCGCCGGTCGACGCCGAGCAACCACGGTCGCTGGCCCTGCCCGCCCGCCTGCTGCGCCTGGTGACCCCGACCGAGCTGGCCCTGTGGCCGGTGCTGTGGCAGCTACCCGACACCTATCTCACCGCCGGCCTGAACCAGGGCGCGGCGGCCTGGGCGAACCCGGCGGGCGCGGGTGCCCTCACCGTCGCCGAGGGCGCCGTCGCGGCCGTGGCTCCCGCCGCCGACCGTCCTCGGGAGCGGGGCCTTCGCGTCGAGGGGGAGGTGGACGGGGCGGCGACCGAGGTACGGGTGCGACTGCGCTCCGCCGCCGGCGTCGACCTGCCACTGCGGACCGGAATCGCGGCCGACGCGCCGCAGACCGCCGAGCTGACCGCACAACTCGGGCCGGTCACGGCCGGCGTGCGGACGTTCAGCGTGACCGTATTCCTGGCTGCCGCCGTCGACGCGTTCGGCCCGGTGGAGATCGTCGTCACCGCCACCGGCCCGGCGGTGCCGCACGTCGAGTCGTTCACCGTGCACCTGTGCGGCGGGCAGCTGGCCCTGGTCGACGACCCCCAGCCGGCCACCCGCGGTCCGCAGCTCGGCGTCGCCGACGAGCGCGTCGTGGTGGACTTCCGCCGCTCACCCCAGGCCACCACCGCCGCCCTGTCCGCCGAGACCCGGGTCCGGCGGATGGTCCGGTACCAGATCCGCAACCAGCAGCGTCCGGCCCCCGCCGGCGGCAACCTGCTGATGCCGCAGATGCCGATGTGGATGGGGGAGGTGCAGTTCGTCGGCCTCAGCGCCGACCAACTGCGCGACCTGCTGCGCCGCCGGTACGCGCGCAAGGCCGTGCTCGACCCGCCGGACCCGGAGGTCAACCCGCCCCGGCCCGTCCAGCTGCGGATCGACTGGGACTGGCGGCTCGAACTGGGCTGGGACGGGCCGGACAGCAACTCCGGTGCCTTCCCGGCGCCGATGCCGCGGCCGCTCGTCAGCCACTTGTACCAGTTGCCCGCGGTGGGCACTCCGGTGGCGGTGCTGCACTACGGCGCTCAGGGCCAGTTCACCGATCGGACCGGCCGGGACCTCGTCGTCGACGCGGACGGGCGCCTGCCGGGGGTATTCGACCCGGCGCCGAGTCAGGTTCCGTTCCCCGTCGCCGACCGGCGGCTGCCCGCCGTCGTGGTGAGCGGTCAGAACCGGCCGTGGGGGCGGGCCGCCGGGGCGGCGACCCGCCCGGCGCTCGTCCTGGAGTTCCAGCCCACCGTGACCGAGGCGGACGCGACCGTGCCGGGCGGGCGGCGGGAGATCATCCGAGGCGGTGACGGCCTGCTGCGGGTGTCGGCGTTCCGGATCGACCAGCAACCGTTCGACGTGGGCGTGGTGGCGGCTGCCGACGGCACGCTCGGGCCGCCGCCGGGTGACACGCCCCTGTTGCGGCTGCCCGATTTTCGGGTGATCGGGCAGGATCCCGCGCCGGACGCGGACATCGAGGCGGTCATCCTCGCGCTGGTCGACGAGTACTACGACGGCCACCTCGCGGTCGACTCGGTCAACATCCTGAGCCGGGCATGCTGGCGGTGGACCGTTCTGGAGATCTTCTCGCATGAGAGCGGCATCCGGGGTGGGTACAGCCAGTTCGACACCCGGGGTGCGGGGCGGCGCCGGTGGACCCGGCAGGGCGGTGAGTGGCTCTACGGCACCGAGAACGACATGCCGCTGTTCGGTCCGCCGCACGGCTACGGCGTGGGCCAGCTCGACGACATCTTCGCCCGCGGTGCCAACGCGGACGAGGTGTGGAACTGGCGGGAGAACATCCGCAGCGGCGTCCGGCTGCTGATGGAGGAGAAGGCCGGCGTCGTCTACAACATCATGCGGAACCACCTGCCCAACCCGGTCGACCGGCGCAGCCGGGCGGTCTTCCAGCGCGAGGTGGTCCGCCGCTACAACGGTGGGGGCGAGTTCCGCCGGGAGGGCGGCGACTGGGTGATCCGGCCGAGACTCCAGTACGCCACGCCGGGCGACCCCGCGTCCGGCCCGCACCCCAACCTGCGCTACCCGAACGCGATCCTGCCCCAGGTCATCTACTACACCAACGCGGCCGGAGCGGCGCACGTCGCCGCCGGAGCGGCCACCGTCTACCCGTGGCCGATCGCCTTCACCGCAGACCTCTACGGACCGGAGACGGCATGACCCAGCCCGCCGATGACGGCAACTTCCAGCGCCGGTTGCTCGCCGAGGTCGAGGCGCTGCTGTCCCCGGTCACCATGGCGGCGACCAGCCCGTGGCGGCGCGCCGAGGTGCTCGACGCGCTCGGCTGGGACCTGGCCGCGCTGGCCGGGATGCCGGCCGACGACTTCGAGCAGTGGCTCGCCGCCTGCGCCGACGCGGTCGACCGCATCCGTCGCCTGGTCGCCGACCAGCCACCGGAGACGCTGGACGACCTGACCGCCGGCCTCCAGACGGCCGCGGCGGCGGTGGCGGCGGTCAGCGGCCTGCCGCCCGCGCTACGGGGTGCCGCCGGTGCCCCACCCGTCGAGGTGCTCGCCCAGGACCTGATCACCTTCCTGACCGTCAACTACCTGCAACGCCAGCACCCGGTGGCGTACCAGCTGGCGGTCCTGCTGACCCTGATCGTCCCCGCCGGGGAGACTCCGGTGAGCCCGCCGATGCCGGCCGTGGGCACCCCCGTACGGCTGCCCCGGTCCCGGCCCGAACTGCATCTGGACCGCCTCGGTGAGCTGCTGCGCGACCCGGCCGGCACGCTGCGCGCGACGTACTTTCCGGACGGGCTCGGCACCTCGGCGGCGGCCGACGCCGGCGCGGCCCGGCTCTTCCCCCGGATCGCCGCGCTGCTGCGCGAGCTGGGCGTGCCCGCGCTGCCCGGCGTCGACCCGGCCGTCGGGCCGGATCTCGGCCCGGTGGGCACCACGCTGGCCCAGAGCATGCTCACCGTCGCCGCGCCGATCCGGGTCGGCGACGCCGACGTCACCGTCGGGGCCACCGTCGCGCTGTCCCCGGCCGACCGGGGTGACCTGGGGCTGGTGGTCGCGCTGCGCGGTGCGCTGGACCTCGACCGGGTCATCGCCGGTTGGGCGCTGCGGCTGGCCGTCTCCGGGGCCGGCGCGGGCTTCGCGATCGGTCGCGACGGGCTGACCCTGCCCGACGGCGTGACCGGTGTGGTGCGGATGGCGCTCACCGCCGACCGGGTGCCGGACGCGACCGGTGTCGCGGTGCGGGTGGGCAGCGCCACCGGCACCCGACTGGAGATCCAGGGGTTGCGGTTGGGGCTCGGCGCGGCGCTGGGCGGCGGCCTGGACGACATCGAGCTGTCCGTCTCCGCCGCGCGGGCGACGCTGGTGATCGTCCCCGGCGACGGTGACGGCTTCCTCGCCCAGGTCCTGCCGGCCGACGGGCTGCGCGCCGAGTTCGACCTCGCCCTGGCGTGGTCGCTGCGCAAGGGACTCACCTTCCGCGGCGCCGCCGGGTTGGACGTGGACCTGCCGGTACACATCAGCGCCGGCCCGGTCGAGGTGTTCGGGGTGCACGCCGCCCTCGGCGCCGCCGACCAGGGACTCGCCGCCGTGCTCGGTGCGTCGGCGTCGCTGCGGCTCGGGCCGGTGCAGGCCGTGGCCGAGCGGATCGGCATCACCGCGGGGCTCACCTTCCCGCCGGACGGGGGCAACCTCGGCCCGGCGGACGCCGCACTGGCGTTCAAACCGCCCTCGGGCATCGGACTGTCCATCAAGGCCGGCCCGCTGGTGGGCGGCGGCTACCTCTTCGTCGACGAGCGGGCCGGCCAGTACGCCGGTGTGCTGCAACTCCAGTTCGAGGCGATCGCGGTCAGCGCGGTGGGCCTGCTGGCCACCCGCAACCCGGACGGCTCGCCGATCCGGATGCCCGACGGCAGCACGGGCTTCTCCCTGCTGGTCGTCATCTCCGCCGAGTTCACCCCGATCCAGCTCGGCTTCGGGTTCACCCTCAACGGGGTCGGCGGCATGCTCGGCGTCAACCGGCGGGTGGACATCGACACCCTGCGCGCCGGGCTGCGCACCGGCTCGCTGAACTCGTTGATGTTCCCCGCCGACCCGGTGGGGCGGGCGGCCGAGGTGGTGGCCACCGCCGGGTCGGTGTTCCCGGTCGCGGTGGGGCGGCACGTGTTCGGGCCGATGGCCCGGATCGGCTGGGGCACCCCGACCCTGCTCACCTTCGACCTGGGCGTGGTGCTGGAACTGCCGGCACCGATGCGGCTGGTGGTGCTCGGCCGGCTGCGGATGGCGCTGCCCGACCCGAAGCATCCGGTGGTCAGCATCAACATGGACGTGCTGGGCGTGGTGGACTTCGGCGCCGAACAGGCCGCCATCGACGCCTCCCTGTACGACTCGCAGGTCGCCGGGTTTCCGATCACCGGCGACATGGCGATGCGGATGTCCTGGGGTCGGGAGCCGAGCTTCGCCCTGGCCGCCGGCGGGTTCAACCCCCGGTTCCAGCCGCCGACCGGCTTCCCGGCGCTGCGCCGGCTCGCCATTGCGCTCTCCGACCGGGACAACCCGCGGCTGCGGCTGGAGGCGTACCTGGCGCTGACCTCCAACACCGTCCAGTTCGGCGCCCGCCTGGAGGTCTACGCGGAGGCGGCCGGTTTCGACATCTCCGGCATGCTCGGCTTCGACGCGCTGGTGCAGCTGGCGCCGCTCGGCTTCATCACCGACATCGCCGCCGCGGTGGCGCTGCGCCGGGGCCGCCGCGAGCTGATGGCGGTCTCGCTGCACCTGACCCTGAGCGGGCCGCGGCCCTGGCGGGCCCGGGGCAGAGCCAGCTTCAAGGTGCTGTTCATCAGCGGGTCCGTCTCCTTCGACGTGTCGATCGGCTCCCGGACGCCGCCGCCGCTGCCCACCGCGGTCAACGTCGGGGAGTTGCTGGACGCCGCGCTCGCCGACCCGGCCAACTGGACCGCGCAGCTGCCGCCGCGCGGCGAGCCGCTGGTGACGCTGCGCCGGATCGAGGCCGGCCCCGGCCAGCTGCTGGCCCACCCGCTCGGCGCGATCGCGGTCAGTCAACGGGTCGCCCCGCTCGGGGTGGAGATCAACCGGTACGGCACCGCGCCGGTGGTGGAGCGCGGCAGCTTCACCCTCGCCGAGGTGCGCTTCGGTGCGGTGGCCGCCAACGACGTCGGTACGGCCACCTACGAGCACTTCGCCCGGGCGCAGTTCCAGGACATGACCGACGACGAGCGGCTGTCCACGCCGTCGTTCGAGCTGATGGAGGCCGGCCGCGCGTTCGCCGCCGCCGAGCTGGAGTACGACGCCGAGCCGCCCCCGCCGGTGCCGCTGGGCTACGACCTCGTGGTCATCGACGAGCCCGACACGGCAGCCGTCGTCCCCACCGTCGCGGCGAAGCGGGTCACGTTGGACGGCACCACGCTGCTCCGGCTGTCGCACACCACCCCCGCCGCACTCGCCCCGGCACGGGCCGCCGGCCCGGTCGCGTACCGCGCCGCGACGCCGCCGCTGGTGCGCTTCATCGAACCCACCTACCGCTCCCGACCCGTTGAGGAGGCCCGCCGGTGACGGCACAACTGCACTTCCTGGCATACGTGCGGGAAGGGTTGGCGGCCGCCGGGGCGGCGCCGGACCCACTGGACGAGGACATCCCTTCCCGGCAACCGGTCACCGTCGGCGTACGCCTGACCGGTCGCGCCGAACACCACTTCGACGTGCGCCTGTACGGGCCCGGCGACGTCCGTGGCGTCGACCCGCGGCAGATCATCCGACTGGACCCGCCGCCCGCCGCCAGCGACTTCGAACCGAACAACCTGGCCAGCATCGAGTTCGACCGGCCGGATTTCCCGTGGCTGTTCACCCCCGCCGCGGCGGGCAGCCGCCAGCGGTTGCGGCCGTGGCTGTTCCTGGTGGTGGTGCCGGTGGCCAACTCGGCGCTGCGCACCGACACCGGGGCACCTTTGCCGGTGCTGGAGTGTGGCCTGGCCGAGTTGCCGGACCTGAGCGAGTCCTGGGCCTGGGCGCACGCCCAGGTGGCCGCCACCGAGGGTGAGTCCGTCTCGTCGGTCCTGGCCGCCGATCCCACCCGTACGCTGTCGCGGCTGGTCAGCCCGCGCCGGTTGGCGGCCGGGGTCGCCTACCGGGCCTGCCTGGTTCCGGCCTTCGAGCCCGGCCGGCTCGCCGGCCTGGGGCTGGCCGTCGACGACTCGGCCCCCCTCGCTCCGGCCTGGAGCGGGTCGGTCGGACCGGCCCCCGCGCTGCCGGTCTACCACAGCTGGGAGTTCTCCACCGGGGCCGACGGCGACTTCGAGTCGCTGGTGCGGCGGCTGCGGGCCCGGGCCCTGCCCGACGACGCCGGTCTGCGCCCGGTGCTGGTCGGCCGGATCGGCGTACCCGACCTGGATCCCAGCGTGCCGACGGTCACCCTCGGCGTGGAGGGGGCGTTGCGCGGCGCGCTCACCATGCCCACCGTCTGGACGCCCGAGTCCCGGGAACCGGTGCAGCGGTTGCTGCGCGAGCTGATCGGCGACACCGGCCAGTTGCTCGGGCCGCCGCTGTACGGCGGCGTCCACGCCGGGGTCGACCGGGTACCCGAGGAGTCCGGCCTGCCCCGCTGGCTGCGGGAACTCAACCTCGACCCGCGGCACCGGGTCGCCGCCGCCCTCGGTGCCCGGATCGTCCGCGAACGGCAGGAGGAGCTGATGGCCGCCGCCTGGGAACAGGCGGCCGCCGTGCAGCGCGCCAACGAGGCATTGCGGCAGGCCGAGCTGGCGGTCGAGGCGAGCCGGTCGGCGTACGAACGGCGGATCGTCGCCGGCTTCGCCGGCGGCCCGGCGCTGACCGCGGGCCCGCCGACGGTGGGTCGGTTGTTGCAGCTGTCCGGGTCGGTCCTCGGCGCGGTGACGGTCAGCCCGCGCAGCAAGCGCCTGATCGGTACGCAGGTGGAGCAGAATCCGACCGCCGCGGCGACGCTGTCCGCGCCGTTCCGGCGGATGACCCGGCCGGGCGGCCCGCTGGCCCGCCGCTTCGGCCCGCAGGTCGACCTCGGCACGGTGGTGGCGGCGGCCGCCAGCAACGCCGTCACCGCGACGCCACCGGCCCGCCCACCGGCCGGCACGGTGCTTTTCGACGACGTGGCCGGCGACGACATCTCCTTCACCCGGATCAACCGGCAGCGCTTCGACACCGCGGAGACCTGGTGGCGCCGCCCGGCCGCGCTGCTGGCCGGTCCGCCGACCCGCGTCGCACCCGTCGTCGACCCGGCACCGGAAGCCGGCGCGGCATCGATGTCGCCCATTGTGGACCTGGCTCCGACGGCGGGGATCGTCGCCGTTCCGGAGGATCCGGGGCCGCCGGCCCTACCGATGAGGCCGCCGCCGGACCGGGACCCGCGGGACCCGCCCCCGGATCCCGATCCGGAGCCCGACCCGATACCCCCGCCGGAGCCGCTGCCCGTGGTGTACCCGGACACGGCCCCGCTGCCCGCCGGCGTACCCGGCGAACCCACCGGCCTGCCGAGCGCGCTGCTCAGCCCGCCCGGCGTGGCCCCCGACGACCGGCGGATGTTCGTCAACAGTGCGGACGGGCGGCTCTTCGAGCGGTACTTCGACGGCACCCGCTGGCTCTGGCTCGACCGCGGTGCGCCGCCCGGCACCCAGGCCGCCGGCGTCGAGCCGGGCGGCTTCATGGACGGCGGCCGGCGGATGTTCGTGGCCTCCGTCCACGGTCGCCTCTTCGAGCGCTACTGGGCGTCCGACCAGTGGCTCTGGCGACAGCACCCGGACCCACCGAACAGCTACGGCCTCGGGACCACACCGGCTCTGGTCCTCAACAACCAGAGCGTGTTCCTGGCAACGACCATGAACGGCAGCGCGAACATCGGCCGGCTGTGGGAACGCCGCCGCGACGGCGACACCTGGTCGTGGGTCGACCACGGCAACCCGGGCGGCACCGAGAAGATCCTCAGCCAGCCGTGGGCGGCAATCGGCAACACGAGGTTCTTCGTCCGCACCAACGCGGGCAAGCTCTGGGAGCGGCAGTGGAACGGGACCCGCTGGCTCTGGGTCGACCGGGGCCGCCCGACCGACGCGTCGGTGGCGGACGTCGGGCCCGCCTTCGGTAACTCCGTGTTCGTCAAGACCCACGACGGGCGGCTGTTCGAGTGGCGATCGTTGATCGCCCCGGCGTGGCTCGACCACGGTCGTCCCGCCGGCGGCGAGATCGTCAACATGACGTACGAGCTGATGGTGATCGGTGCCGAGACGTCGCTGTTCGTCGGTGCCTCGGATGGCCGGCTGCACCAGCGGGTGTTCAACGGCGCCGCCTGGCAGTGGGTGGACCGGGGCAACCCGCCGGGCACCCGGGTCATGCAGCCACCGGGAGCCGTCATCCGCTCCCGCCGGATGCTGCACGTCACCGGCAGCAACGGCAACCTCTTCTCCCTGCACCAGGAGGGCAGCTCCTGGCTCTGGACCGACCACGGCGGCGCCCTCGACTCGCGTGGTTCCGGCCCGGCCGCCGCCGAACCGGCGGCCGACACCCGGTGGGCGCTGCCGCTGGGCTTCCTGTCCAACCTGGTGGTCGCGCACGTCGACAACCCCGAACGGGACAACTACATCCATCACCGCGTGGGGCGTGACCTCGGCTTCGAGGCCGAGGTGCGCGGCGGGTGGTCCGCGCCGGTCCGCAAGCCGACCCCTATCGGCTGGGAGACCCAGGGGCTCGGCATCGCGGTGGCCGACGTCAACGGCAGCGGTCGACCCGACCTGATCCTGATGTGGGTGGACAACCCGGCCGGCGCCAACACCGTCCGGTACCAGGTCGGCTGGGACCTCGACGCCGCCGGACAGGTCACCGGCGGGTGGAGCCCGGAGTTCCGGCTACCCGACGAGGTGGCCGCCGAGGTGCAGGGTGCCGACCTGGCGCTGGCCGACCTCGACGGCGACGGCCGTCCGGAGCTGATCCTGGCCTACGTCACCGGTGGCGCGTCCGGGAAGGTCCACTACCGGGTGGGGTGGCGCCTCGACACCACCGGGGAGATCACCCGGGGCTGGTCGGATTCCGTGCCCGTGCAGGATCTGCCGTGGCCGGTGCAGGGTGTCGGCGTGGCCGTCGCCGACCTCGACGACAACGGCACGCCCGACCTCGTCGTGCTGGCCGTCGGGCCGTACCAGGGTGCCACCCAGGCGGTGTACCGGATCGGCCGGAAAATCAACCCCCGCGGCCGTGTCGCCGGCGGCTGGTCCTCGCTCAAGACGGTCGGGGGAGGACCGCTGCCCACGGCGCACCAGGGTGCCGGCATCGCCGTCATGGACGTCACCGGCACCCGCCGAGCCGACCTCGTCTTCTTCCACCTGGCCAACCCGGCGCTGGACAACCAGGGCTACTACCGGGTCGGCTGGGACCTCGACGGCAACGGCAACGCCGCGCACTGGTCCGCCGACGCGCCCGTACCCGGCTGGTTCGGCTGGGAGAGCCAGGGCGCGGCGGTCGCCGTCGCCGACCTGGACCCGCAGCTGACCGCCGTCCGTACCGCGATGGGGGACCGGTTCTTCGCCGCCGCCGGACGGCACCAGGACCGGGTCCTCGCCGCCCAGGCGTTGGCCAAGGACGGGAAACGCGAGGCGTTCGACGCCGTCGCGTTGGCCGCCCGGGTCAGCGACGCCCTGCACCCCGTCGAGGGCATCACCGAGCGGATGGTCAGTCGCCTGGAAATACCCGGGTCGCCGGCGATGGAGAACCTGCGCCAGCTGGTCGTGGTGCCCCGGTTCCCGCAACCCATGTACGAGCTGCTGCGGGACCTGTCCCAGAACCTGCTGTTCCCCGGGGTGTCCGACGTTCCGCCGGAGACGGTGACGGTGCTGCGGGTCAACGCCGCCTTCGTCGAGGCGTTCATGGTCGGCCTCAACGCCGAGCTGGGCCGGGAGATGCTCTGGCGGCGGTACCCCACCGACCCGCGCGCCACCTTCGTCCACCGGTTCTGGGACCTGCGCGCCGACGACGGGTCGCCGGCCGGCCTACCGCCGGTCGCCGGGTGGCAGCCCGACCGGGAACTCGGCGGGAACTCCGCCGCCGACGGCCCGGGGGACATGCTGGTGGTGCTGGTCCGCGGCGAGCTGCTGCGCCGCTACCCGGGCACCGAGATCTACGTCCAGCGGGCCGGCGTCGGCACCAACGGCCGGCGGACACCGACCGGGGAGGTACGGGCACCACGGTTCACCGGCCGGCTCCAGCCGGACATCCACTTCTTCGGTCTGCCGCTGTCGGTCACCGAGGCCCGCGGCGGCCCGACCGGCGACGGCTGGTTCGTGATGCTGCGACAGCCGCCGGTCGACGCCCGGTTCGGGCTGGACGCCCCCGCCGCCGACACCCCGTACGGGGGCACCCCCGCCAGCTGGGCGGACCTGCACTGGCGGCACCTGTCGCCGACCGCCGCCGACGACCGGGTGCTGCGGCACGTGCCGGTGGCCAGCGGCCTGAACAACCTGCATCTGGACGGGCTCGGCTGGGGCTACAACAGCGCCCACCAGGCGCGGATCCTGCTCCAACCGCCCGTGCTGGTGGCCGTGCACGCCAGCGACATGGTGCCGGCTGTCGACGACAGCTGGCGGGTCGAGGCCACCGTCCAGCGGACCGGCGGCGTCGACCAGGACCGGATCGTGGCGCTCGGCGGTCGCCTCGGCGACGGCAGCCGATGGCGGATGAGCACCGAGGAGGTGATCGCCGCGATCAGCCGCCAGGAGCGGTTCCTGGTGGAACAACCCACCGGTCGCGCCGTACGGGTCCGGGTGTCCCGGACCGGCGAAGGGCGTGCGTACCTGACCACCGAAGCCGACGGTGAGATCCCCAACAACCTGCTTTCCCTGCCCGAACTCGCCGAGGACGCCTCATGAGCACCCCGCCCGTACCCCAGTGGAACCTCTCGACCCGGTGGCCGGTCGCGCTGCTGCCGGTACGCGTGGAGACCCGGTTCGTCGACGTCGGCGCCAGCACCGAGCTGTGGCTGCGGATCCTGCCCGACGTGCTGCACGTCGACTCCCACCAGCCGGAGTTGACCGACGACGAGGTGGCCTGGGGCCGGCAGTACTGGATCGACACCTGGCGGGCGGGGCGCGCCGCCGAGGACGAACTGACCGCCTGGCGGCGGCTGTGCCTGCTGGTGGAACCGGAACGGGCGGCCTGGATCGCGCGGGTGCTCGAACCCGCCGAGACCGGCCGGCCCGCCGCGCCCGTGCCGCCGGAGGAGCCGCTGCCGCACGACCCGGACTTCCCGGCGGTGCCGGGAGGCGCGGACCCGTGGAGCCGGTCACCGGTCGCTCGCGGGTTGCCCAGCCAGTGGCAGGTGACGCTGTGGCGGGCCGGCGTGGCCCCCGTCTACTGGGAGTCCACCCCGGTGCAACGGCCGCTGGTCGTCGCCCCGCCGGCCGGCCTCGACCTCTCCGAGACCAGCGGGTACGAGCCGCCGGTGGACGAGGCGAGCCGCTGGCTGGTCGACTTCGACCACGCGGTGCAGGTGGGCATGGCCGGGCGCATCCCGCTGCCGCCGGCGATGGCCCAGCACGGCATCGACCGGCTGGTCGTCTTCGGCGTCGACAGCGACCCGGTGGCGTCGACCGACACCCCGGCCGCGCGCGGCTCCCGCCTGCTCGGCGAACTCCTCGACGCCCACTTCCACACCCACGGCCTGGACTACGTCGCACCGGGCACCCCGACCAACAACACCGCCGCCAGCCGCTCCGGCCGCGACACCCGCAGCCCGCAGCGGGCCGACCTGCTCCGGGTCGACCACGGCCAGGGGCCCCCCACCGAGGCCGACGGCGACGCACCGGTCACCGCCCGAGCCCTGGGCGTCCCGGTCGTCGCGCAGCACGGCGACCCGCTGCACGTCGTCCGCGCGGGGGCCGCCACCAGCTCGCCGCGCGCCCTGGCCCGCGCCGCGCACCGCCCGGACGGGCCACCGGCCGACCCGGCCGAAGCGGCGGTGTCGCAGCATGCCGGTGCCCGGCACATGAACACCGTCGCCTGGGCCGCCACCTGGGGTTACTTCCTCAGCGACCTGCTCACCGACACGATCGGCGAGGACGGCATCCGGCACGGCCGGCGGCACTTCGTCGACCACGTCCGCGCCGCCGGCCCGGTGCCCACCCTGCGCATCGCCGAGCAGCCGTACGGCATCCTGCCGGTGACCGCGCTGAACCAGTGGAGCGGCCCGGACGCCCGGGACACCGCCCTGGTGTCGTTCCTGCGCCTGCTGCGGGACCGGGTGTGGCGACCGTCGGCCACCGAACTCGACCCCGGCACCGGCCTGCCCGGCGTGCCGCGCGTCGGCGGACCCGGCAACGCCCAGCAGGTGCTGCTGCGGATCCTCGCCCAGGCGCCGGTCGCCTGGCACTGGAAGGCGCGCAGCCTGCTCGGCATGGAGTACGTCACCCACCTGTGGCGGTTCCTGCGGCTGCGCCTGGACGGCGACTGGCGTGAGCGGCAGGCCTTCGAACCGAACCAGCTGATGGCCCTGCTCGACCTGGACTGGGAGCCCCGGGTGGCCCGGGCGGTGTTCGCCGAGGACGCCCACGCGGTCGGTGGGGCGCTGGTCGACCCGCCCGCCCCGGGCACCGCCGCCGGATACCTGCGCTGGCTCGCCGACCCGGCGCGTACCTGGCGGGAGCTGCGCGACCGGGCGGAGACCGACGGCACCGCCACCCCGCTGCTGTACCGGGTGCTGCGCCAGTCGGCGCTGGCCGAGTACGCCACCGGGGCCCGTCGCGTGCAGTCCGCCCTCGCGCCGCTGCCCGCCGACGCCTACCGTGACGCCGAACTGATCGACATCCGGCCCGACCGGGAGAGTTGGCCACTGTGGCGCCAGCTGGAGCGGGTGCTGCCCGGCGGGCGCGGTGCGGTGGGCGACTACCTGCGCGCGGCGAACCCGACCGGCGAGCCGGCCGTGCGGGACCTGGCCGACTACCGGGCCAGCGCGCAGGCCCTGGCCGACTACCCGAGCGGGGACCTGGAGCGGCTGTTCGCCGAGGCGATGGACCTGTGCGCGTACCGGCTGGACGCCTGGATCACGTCGTTCGCCACGAAGAAGCTCGACGCGATGCGGACCGTCGAGCCCGGCGGGGTGCACCTGGGCGGCTACGGCTGGGTGGAGAACCTGCGCCGCCGCACCGTCGCCCCGACGGTGGTCACCAGCCCGCCCCCGGGCGAGCGGGGACAGCTGTGGGAAGGGGCCCCGAACGCCGGCTACCTGCACGCGCCATCGCTGGGCCAGGCGGCCACCGCGGCGGTGCTGCGGGCCGGTTACCGCGCCCACACCGGTGCCGGCGACAACCCGCTCGCCGTCGACCTCACCTCCGACCGGGTCCGGCTCGCCGCCTGGCTGCTCGACGGCGTACGCCAGGGGCAGCCGCTGGCCGAGCTGCTGGGATACCGCTTCGAGCGGCAGCTTCAGGACCATCCGCGCGTGCTGGAGCAGTATCTGCCGCGGCTGCGGGCCATCGCACCGGTCCGGGCCACCCGGGTCGAGCACGACACCCGGCCCCGGGAGGTGGTGGCCGCCACCGCGGTGGTGGACGGTCTCGAACTGCACCGGATCTGGCGCGCGGACCGGATCGACTGGGGCGGCGACCCGGGGCTGCCGAACGTCGGTACCGTCGACCATCAGGCGCTGGTGGCGGTGCTCGGCTCGCTCGGCGAGGCCATCGACGCGGTCGCCGACGCGTTGCTCGCCGAGAGCGTGCACCACGCCGCGCAGGGCAACCCGCTGCGTGCCGGCGCCACCCTCGACGCGGCCTCGCGCGGTGACGTACCCGCCACCGAGCTGGAGTTCGCCCGTACGCCGCGCACCGGGCTGGCGCTCACCCACCGCCTGGTGCTGGTCGGCGGCGACTGGCCCAGCGAGTCGGAGCACTGGCCGACCAGCGGGCCGACGCCGCGTGCGGACGCCGAACCTCGGCTGGAGGCACTGGTCCGTGAACTGCTGCCGCGCCCGGCGTCGGTGCGCTGCCAGGTCGAATGGACCGGCGACGACGGTCCGGTGGCCGGCACGGTCACCCTCGACCGGCTCGGCCGCCCGGCGCTGGACCTGCTCGCCCTGACCGACGTCGAGGACTCCACCGCCGACAGCGAGCTGGCCGCCCGGGTCCTCGACGCGGCCACGGCCGACGGCGTGCTGGCCGGCGCGACCGGAACCCGTCCGGTGCGGGTGGTACCCGGCCGCCCGGACGGCTGGGCGGCCGAGGTGCTGTCGCTGGACGAGTTCGTCGAGGCGGCCCGCTCGGTGCGCGCCCTGGTCACCACGGCCCGTCCGCTGACCGCCGCGGACCTGAGCACCGGCGAGCCGGATCAGGCCGGCCCGGCCGACCCCGCCGTCACCGGCCGGGCCGACGAGGCCGCCGCCCTGCTGGGTCAGCTCCTGGACGACCTCACCTCCGACGGCCCGGCGACCCTCGCCCCGGCACTGGACCTGGCCGCCGCCATCGGCGTGCTCGGGGCGTACACCGGCCCGGACTCCACCCCGGAGGCGCTGCGGGCCCGGGCCCGCGCGGTGCACCCGGAGGTGGCCACCCGCCACGCCGCCCTGGCCGCGTTGAGCATCGACGCGACCGCCGACCCGGACCAGGTCCGCGCCCACGATCTGGCCCGCCTGCGGGCGGTGTTCGGCGCCGACTTCCAGGTGCTGCCCACCTTCACGGTGACCGAACCGGCGGGCCTGGCCGAGGCGTTGGCGGCGAGCACCGCGTTGCAGCACGACGACCCGTACGCGGCGGAGGACTGGCTGGCCGAGGCGGCACTGGTGCGCCCCGGCGCCGCCCGGCTGGACACCGTGCGCGGCTACGCCGACGCGGTCCGGCCGGGTACGCCGCCGGCGCTGCGGGTGGCGCAGCTGCCGTACGCCGACGGTGACCGGTGGCTGGCGCTGCCGTTCACCGGCGAGCGGCCCACCGGGTCCCGGCTCGGCCTGGTCGTGCACGCCCCGACCGAGGTGGACCCGGCCGAGCCGCTGTGCGGGCTGCTGGTCGACGAATGGGTGGAGGTGCTGCCCAGCGACACCGAGACGACCGGGGTGGCGTTCCACGCCGAGACCCCCGGCCAGGCCGCGCCACAGGCGATCCTGCTCGCCGTACCCGCCGACGGCGCGCCCACCTGGACCCGCGACGCGCTGGAACGCACCCTGGTGGAGACGTTGGAACTCGCGCCGCTGCGGGCGGTCGACGTGGCGACCCTCGGCGAGATGGGCCAGTTCCTGCCCGCCCTCTACTTCCCGGTCAACGTCGACGGTGACACCGCGGCGACCGACTTCACCCGTACCGTCCCGGCCGGCTAAGGACCACACATGCCTTCGGTAACCTCCTGGACCCGGCTGGAGCCGGGCTCCCGCACCGACGACCTCTCCCCGGGCCTGCAGGCCCGCACCCACGACCCGCTGTGGCTGCTGTCCCGGCAGTGGCAGCTGGGGGAGTTCACCGGCGAGGACGCCGGCTCGCCGGCCTCCGTGCGGATCCACGCGCAGACCGCGCCGGTGACCACCTACCGCCCGCACGGCGGGGAGCAGCAGCCGTACGACCAAGGCCGGCCGCTGGAAGCCGTGGTCGAAGCCGGTCCGGCCACCCGGATCACCGAGCTGCGGACCGCCGCGCGTACCGGCCGGCACTTCCTCCGGCTGCTCACCGCCCGGGGGC
>NZ_JBFBAO010000090.1:0-19796 GCF_040682255.1 Micromonospora sp. NPDC051296
CAGCGCCTTCATCGAGTTGAGCGTCACCGTCTCGGTGCTGGTCTCGTCGCCCTCGCCGGTCCGCTGCACGGCCATCCGGATCGAGAAGGACTACTACGCGGTCCTGGGCGTGGCGAAGACCGCCCCCGCCGACGAGATCAAGAAGGCGTACCGGAAGCTGGCCCGCGAGTCGCATCCGGACCACAACCCCGGTGACCCCAAGGCCGAGGAGCGCTTCAAGGCGGTCTCCGAGGCGTACGCGGTACTCGGCGACGACGCGAAGCGCCGCGAGTACGACGAGATGCGTTCGCTGTTCGGCTCGGGCGCGTTCCGGCGCGGTGCGCGCCAGCCGGGCCAGCCGGGCGGCGGTGTGCCGTTCGACGTCTCCGACCTGTTCGGCGGCGCGCCGTCGGGCGGTGGCCGGTTCGCCGGTGGTGGCATCTCCGACCTGTTCAGCTCGATCTTCTCGGGCGGCGCGGGCGGCGGAGGCGCTCCCGGTCCGGCGCGAGGTCGCGACGTCGAGACCGAGGTGGTGCTCGACTTCCACGACGCCGTCCGGGGGGTGACCCTGCCGCTGACGCTGCGGGCCCCCGGGGTCTGCGACACCTGTCACGGCAACGGCGCCAAGCCGGGCACCCAGCCGAAGACCTGCCCGGTCTGCCAGGGCGCCGGGGTGACCACCCGCAACCAGGGTGCGTTCAGCTTCTCCGAGCCGTGCCGCAACTGCCAGGGCGTCGGCACGGTGGTGGACGAGAAGTGCCCGGAGTGCCAGGGCACCGGCGGGGTGACCAAGACCCGTACGCTCAACGTCCGCTTCCCCGCCGGGGTGGCCGACGGCCAGCGGATCCGGCTGGCCGGCCGAGGCGAACCGGGCGAGCGCGGCGGCCCGGCGGGTGATCTGTTTGTGCACGTCAAGGTTCGGCCGGACGAGATCTTCGGGCGCGCCGGTGACGACCTCACGCTGACCGTCCCGATCACGTTCGCGGAGGCGGTGCTCGGCACCGACCTGCGGGTACCGACCCTGGACGGGGCGGTGACCCTACGGGTGCCACCGGGTACGCCGAGCGGGCGGATCCTGCGGGCGCGCGGCAAGGGGGTGAGCCGCCGGGACGGTCAGGTCGGCGACCTGCTGGTCACGCTCGACGTGGTGGTGCCGGCGGGAGTGTCCGACGAGGCGCGGGCGGCGCTCGAGGCGTTCGCCGCGCAGACCCCGCCGGCGGCCCGGGAACATCTTGACGCGCGGGTGCGTCGATTCGGTTGATCGGTGAAGCGGTGCGGAGGTGAGCGGGATGGCGGACGGGTTCGTCGGTTCGGATGACCCTGCCTACGAGGCCAAGGTGCTGATGATCTCGGTTGCGGCCCGGATGGCGGGGATGCACCCGCAGACGCTGCGCCAGTACGACCGGCTCGGCCTGGTCCAGGCCGGCCGGGCGGCCGGCGGTGGCCGCCGGTACAGCGTCCGGGACGTGGTGCTGCTGCGCGAGGTGCAGCGGCTCAGTCAGGACGACGGGGTCAACCTCGCCGGGATCAAGCGGATCATCGGCCTGGAGCGACTGCTGGAGCAGGCGCAGCAACGGGTCGCCCAGATGGAGGCCGAACTGGAGGCGGCGTACCGCCGGATGGCCGAGCTGGAGTCGCTGGCCCGCTTCCCCGGCCGCGACCTGGTCCCGACCAACCAGACCTCCACCGCCCTGGTTGTCTGGCGTCCCCGCCGCAGCCCCGGCCGCTGACCTACCCCGCCGCCCCGGCGGAATTCGCGAAACCCGAGCGCGGGCCGGGTTGTCTCCGTTAGCCTCGAAAAATCAGGTCCAACCATCCCAATCCGGACTCCGATCTGGCGGGGGGAGCCATGACGGAATCGGCGAAGAAGGTGGCCGAATCGGCGGAGCATCGGCTCGACCGCTTGGCCGAGGACGTCCGAATGCGATTCGACCGGATCACCAAGGGGCGCTTCGCCGACCAGATCAAGAGCGGCCGGTTCAGCGGTCAGGGCGGTCAGGGCGGCCACGGCTCGGGCCAGGCGCGTTCCGGGCAGCATCGCCGCGAGCGGGGCGGATCGGCACGCTGACGATCCGCCGACGTGCGGGCCGGGAGCCACGGGGGGTCCCGGCCCGTTCGCCGTCCCCGGGCCTCACCTCACCGCAAGAAGCCAGGACGACCTAGAGCCGCCGGCCCTCCCGAACCAGGCCGCCCTCGCACCAGTCCCGGTAGACGAACAGATCCGGCCGGGACAGCAGGGTCCGGCTGTTGTGCGCCCAGGTACGCATCATCTCGTCGCCGTTCCGCTCGGCCTGGTCCACCAGCTTGCGGAAGCGCCGCTTCGGGTGGGCCCGGAAGTTCGTCCGGATCCCGTCGGCGGCGTAGATGTAGAGGCAGTGCAGCGCGAACCGGCGAGCCGGACAGCTTCCGTCCATGGCCAGTTCGAACAGCGTCATCACCAGCCGGTCACCGGAAACCAACAGGTCCCAGTCCGGCGGCATGGACGTCAACGGCACCGAATCGGGGTGGTACGCCCACGCTCGCAACTCCGCCGGGGTCGGGTCGACGGGGTTGGCAAAGCCGTGGAACGTTGACTCCTGCACGCTCACCGGCCGACCTTCCGCTCTCGCCCGCGGAGGCGTCGGCCCACCGCGAACCCTGGCTGCTGGGGCGACACGGTAACGCGGTACCGGTGAGTACGGGTAGCCCCTCCAGGAAGCAATTCGGCATCTGTTGGACGGGTCGGGTCGACCGGACGGTCGACCCGACCGTCAGCCGTCACGCTCGGTCCGCCGTTGAAGCCGCCGTCCGGGCCCGCTGCAGCGCCGCCCGGGCCCGCAGCCACCGCTTGAACCAGGCGAAGTCCGGTAGCCGGGCCAACATCGGCCCGGTCACGACCGTGATCAGCACGTACGTCGCGGCGAGCGCCGCCAGTTTCGGCTCGACGCTGCCGGCGCTCACCGCCAGCCCGGCGATGACGATGGAGAACTCACCCCGGGGCACCAGCGCGAGCCCGGCCCGCCAGCGGCCCGGCTCGGCGATGCCGACCCGCCGCGCCGCCAGGTAGCCGGTCAGCGTCTTGGTCCCCATGGTGACCACCGCCAGCAGTAGGGCGGGCAGTAGCACCGGCGGGATGTGCCGTGGGTCGGTGGCCAGCCCGAAGAAGACGAAGAAGACGGCGGCGAACAAGTCGCGCAGCGGGGTCAGCAGTTCGGTGGCGTGGTGGGCCACCGGGCCGGAGAGCGCGATGCCGACCAGGAACGCGCCGACCGCCGCCGACACCTGGAGCTTCGCCGCGAGCCCGGCCACCAGCAGGGTCAGGCCGAGCACCCCGAGCAGCAGCGCCTCGGCGTTGTCTGCGGACATGGCCTTGGAGATGAGATTGCCGTAGCGGAGTGCGACCACCAGCACCGTGACCACCGTCAGCACGGCGATCCCGAGCGCGACGCCGCCCTTGACCAATCCGACGCCGGCCAGCAGCGCGGTCGCCAGCGGCAGGTAGAACGCCATCGCCAGGTCCTCGACCACGAGCACCGAGAGGATCACCGGCGTCTCCCGGTTTCCGAGCCGGCCCAGGTCAGCCAGGATCTTGGCGATCACGCCGGAGGACGAGATCCAGGTGATCCCGCCGAGCACCACGGCGGCCACCCAGCCCCAGCCGAGCAGCAGGGCGAACGCCGCGCCCGGCAGCGCATTGAGCACCGCGTCGATCAGCCCGGCCGGCGCGGCCGACCGCAGGCTGCCGACCAGTTCGTCCGCCGAGTACTCGAGACCGAGCATCACCAGCAGCAGGATCACGCCGATCTCCGCACCGATGGCGAAGAACTCCTCGCTGGCACTCAGCTCCAGGACGCCGCCGTGACCGAACGCCAGCCCCGCCAGCAGGTAAAGCGGGATCGGCGAGAGCCCGATCCGGCGGCCGAGCCGGCCGAGCAGTCCGAGCAGGAACAGCAGCGCGCCCACCTCGATGAGCAGGCTGGTGAAATCGTGCATCCGCGCCTCAGCCGGTGAGGTCGTTGTCGGCGAAGATCGCCCCCACCCCGTCCAGGCCCTGCCGGTTGCCGACGACCACCACCACGTCGCCCGCCGCGAAGCGGAAGGTGGGCACCGGCGAGACGATCACTTCGCCGCCGCGCAGGACGGCCACGATCGAGGCACCCGTACGGGAACGAATCTTCGCGTCGCCCATCGGCCGGTTGACGTACGGCGAGGAGGCCGGGATCGCGATCTGCTCGGTGAGCAGCCCGGCGGCCTGCTCGCGCAGCCCGGAGAGCTGCCCGAGGATCAGCGACGCGCCGAGGATGTCGGCGAGCGCCTCCGCCTCGTCGTCGGTGAGCGGAATGTCCGCCGAGCAGCCGTCCGGGTCGTCCGGGTCGTACAGGACCAGGTCGCGGCGACCGTTGCGGTGGGAGACCACCCCCAGCCGGCGGCCGGATTCCGTCACCATGTCGTGACGTACGCCGATCCCCGGTAGGGCAGTCTGTTCGACACGTACTCGCACGCGCTCAGGCTACTCTCGCGACGGAGGCGGAATGTTTGTGCGCCGAACCCGCTGTCTGGTCCTGTCTGCCCTGGTAGTGGCGCTGGCTGGCTGCTCCATCGGGGACGTCCGCCGGACCCCGCCCGCGCCGGTGCCGACACCGCCGAGCGCGACCCCGACCGGACCACCGTCGTCCCCCGAGCCCGTCGCGGAGATCCGCAACACGCGACTCGCCGTCCCCGAGCGGTACGACCCACCGCATGTCGAGTTCATCGATGCCAATCAGGGGTACGCCCTCTTCGGTGCGTGCGACGGCCAACCGCCCGGCCCCGACTGCCGCGCCCTGCTGTTCGCGACGCGGGACGGCGGCCGGTCCTGGCAGCGGCTGCGCCACCCGAAGCCGGTCGCCGACAACCAGCAGCTCTACGTCGCCCCCGGGGTGCTGGCCCTGTGGGCCGAGCCGCACGGCTGGTGGACGTCCACTGACCGCGGCAAGACCTTCCGGCACAGCAAGGGCGAGACCCCGCCCCCGCAGTGGCAGGCGGCCCAGGGGCGATTTCAGCTCATCGAAGACTCGGGAAAGGTCGGCGTATGGGATGGCAACGCACTGCGGCCGGTGCCCACCCAACCACCGTTGCCCGTGCTGAACACGGTCATGCAGACCGACGGAAAGATGATGACCGGAGACGGCACCGTGTACGGCGGGCTGGTGGTGGCGGCGGGAGCGAGTGAGGACGGCCGACTCCACGCCGCGACTTCCTGGGACGAGGGGCGGAGTTGGCAGCGAATTCCGGTGCCCGCGCCCGAGGGCGAGGTGGGCATACTCCGGCTGCACGCAGCGTCCGGCGAGCTTTGGCTGATCGGCGAGCGACCCGACCGGACGGGCTTCCCGGCGCTGTGGCGGTTCAGGGCCCGGGACTGGCAACTGGTGTCCGTGCAGGGGCACCCGGAGTCGGGGCGGGCGGTCCCGCTCGGCGCCGGGGTGGTGGCGGTGGTCAGTCCTCGGGGTGCGGGCGCGATCGCCGAGGACCGGTACGTCGACCTGCCCTGGCCGCTCACCAACGAGCACTACCTGCGGCTGCTGCCCGACGGCACCCTTGTCGCGGGCACGTCGGCGGGCGTCCTGCTCGGCACCGGCCAGATCGCCGACCGCACCTGGACAGCCGTAACCCTCGAAACGGACTGACCCGCCCGCACACCCGGCAAGACCGTCCTCGATCGCCCCATGCCAGGACTCACGGCTTGTCGGCGACGAAAACGCCGACACCTTCCAGCGTCTCGGTGAGTCCGGTCGCACGCAGGATCATCATGGCCTTGCCGACCACGGTGTCCGAAACGCCGTACTCCTTGCAGAGTTGGGCCCTGCTCGGCAGCTTCGTGCCGGGCGGCCACTCGCCTGATTCGATCTTGCTCCGCAGCTCGTCTGCGAGCACCTGATACTGCTGCTTGGGCATACACACTCCCCGGATGGCGTGCGCATTCGATCACGCGGGAGCCTCCAATCTCAAGCAATCGGACGTTGGTCGTTGGCCGGCGCTGCGTGCTCCGCGCCGACCACGAGACCCCGTGCACCGCCCGGCTGCCCCGTTGAACGCGTAAACGGTTCAGCTCGACAGGCTCCATGTACCCATCGGGCCGTCGGCAACCGGGCCGCGAATCACGAAGGCAGGCGTCGCCAGGACGCTGCCCTACCCAGGCCTTCCGAGGCGATGGCGCCCTCTCGACGAAGGCGATCCAGGGTGACGCGGATCGTCGGATCGCTGACTCCAGGAAGTGCCGTGCGGATGTCGGCGACGCGGAAGGTGACGGGGGCGTGATTGAGCACGTAGTCGCGTACCCGGTCTTGCTTGGAGCCGTCCGCCCGGTCGGAGGCCGCACGTTCGGCGAAGGTGCGGTACCCGGCGGCCAGGATGTCGACGAAGTAGCTCAGCCACGGCCAGGAGTCTGCCTGTCCGTCGTGCCAGCTGTGGGTGGACTCCAGCAGGGTTCGGTAGTAGGTGTCCGCGCTGGAGGCGATCTGCTGCTCCAGGCTGACATACCTCGGGACTGAGTAGCCCACGTCCATGAGGAGGGCGTTGGTGAGGGCCCGAGTCACCCGGCCGTTGCCATCTTCGAACGGATGGATGACGAGAAGATCGAGAGCGAACAGCCCGACGAGAAGTACGGGGTGATGATGCTGCGCCGCGACCTCTGCCCGGTAGCGGTCGATCAGTTCGGCAACGAAGAAGGGTGTGTCCGAGGCGCGCACAGGCCGGAACCGAATCGTCAGCTCGCCGCTGGCAGCCCTGTCCACGACCAGGTTGTCCTCGTGTTTGAACTGGCCTCCTTCGGCGGCTGTGTGCGCGAACAGCAGCCTGTGTAGGTGGAGCAGGAGTCCCGAGTTCAGTGGCTGCCAAGGCCGTTGGAACAGGTAGTCCTGAGCGTCCCGGTAGCCGGCGAGTTCCTGCTCACTGCGATTGCGCAGGTTGGTGACACGGCCGGCGAGGATGCGGTCGGCCCGGGCGCCGTCGGAAACGACGATGCCCTCGATGGCGGACGAGGCCGTGATGCTGGCGACGCGCGCCCGGTCGGCCAACTGGCTGAGCAGGCCGGGCAGCTGATCCCGGTACAGCGCCTCGGACCCGCGTCCGGTGTCCACGGTCCGCAGCGCCGTCACGACCGAGCCGGGAACCCGACCGATGCTGCGGTCCAAGTCGGCGAAGCTTCGCATGGCATCTCCCACGGCAAACTACATAGAATTCTAGCCCACTATGTAGTTTAGTAATTTCCTTAGGTAGTTCCACGTGCCGTGCCGAGTGCTTCGGAGTGGTGTAGATCACAGGTTCGATCTTGAGTGGAATAGGCTCAACTCTGGTTCTGTCGGTACCAGTGGACACACCGATCCAGGGGAGCCCATGAACAGCGAACGCCTCACCACCAAGAGCCGCGAGACCATCACCGGTGCCGTCGCCCTGGCCAACCAGCGTGGGCACGCCACCGTAGAGCCGTGGCACCTGCTGCTGTCGCTGCTGGACACCGAGGGCTCGACTGCGGCCGGTCTGCTGCGCGCCGTCGGGGCCGACCCGGCCGAGCTGCGCCGGGCCGCCCAACGCGCCGTGGAGGCGCTGCCCGCCGCCCGCGGCTCCAGCATCGCCGAGCCGACTCTGGCTCGCGAGTTCGTCAACGCCATCGGCGCAGCCGAGCAGATCGCCCGGCCGCTCGGCGACGAATACACCTCCACCGAGCACCTGCTGGCCGGGCTGGCCCGGGTCGGTGGCGCCGTCTCCGGTGCGCTGAAGGCCACCGGTGCCACCGAGGAGACCCTGGTCGCCGCCTTCCCCACGGTTCGTGGCGGGGACCGTCGGGTGACCACCGCCGACCCGGAGCAGACCTATCAGGCCCTGGCCAAGTACGGCGTCGACCTGACCGCGAGCGCCCGGGACGGCAAGATCGACCCGGTGATCGGTCGGGATTCCGAGATCCGCCGGGTGATCCAGGTGCTATCCCGGCGTACCAAGAACAACCCGGTCCTGATCGGCGAGCCCGGTGTCGGGAAGACCGCCATCGTCGAGGGGCTGGCCCAGCGGATCGTGGCCGGAGACGTGCCCGAGTCGCTGCGCGACAAGAAGCTGGTCTCGCTCGACCTCGGCGCGATGGTGGCCGGTGCGTCGTACCGGGGCCAGTTCGAGGAGCGACTCAAGTCCGTGCTGGAGGAGATCAAGAACTCCGATGGGCAGGTCATCACCTTCCTCGACGAGCTACACACCGTGGTCGGTGCCGGCAAGGGCGAGGGCTCGATGGACGCCGGCAACATGCTCAAGCCGATGCTGGCCCGCGGTGAGCTGCGCATGGTCGGTGCGACCACGCTGGACGAGTACCGCGAACACATCGAGAAGGACCCGGCTCTGGAGCGCCGCTTCCAGCCGGTGCTGGTCGGCGAACCCACCGTCGAGGACACCATCGGCATCCTGCGCGGGCTCAAGGAGCGCTACGAGGTGCACCACGGCGTACGCATCACCGACGCCGCCCTGGTCGCCGCCGCCGCCCTCTCCGACCGCTACATCACCGACCGGTTCCTGCCGGACAAGGCGATCGACCTGGTCGACGAGTCCGCGTCCCGGCTCCGGATGGAGATCGACTCCCGGCCGGTGGAGGTGGACGAGATCGAGCGGGCAGTGCGCCGGCTGGAGATCGAGGAGATGGCGCTGGCCAAGGAGCCGGACGCCGCCTCGGCCGAGCGCCTCGAACGGCTACGCAAGGAACTGGCCGACAAGCGTGAGCAGCTGACCGCGCTCTCCGAGCGCTGGCAGCTGGAGAAGAGCCACATCACCAAGCTCTCCACCGCCAAGGAGGAGCTGGAGCGGCTCGGTGGCGAGGCCGAGCGCGCCGAGCGCGACGGCGAGCTGGAACGCGCCGCCGAGCTGAGGTACGGCCGCATCCCCGCGCTCAAGGCCGACCTGGCCCGGGCCGAGGAGGAACTGGCCCGGCTCCAGTCCGACGGCGCGATGCTCAAGGAGGAGGTCGGCGCGGACGACATCGCCGCCGTCGTCGCCTCCTGGACCGGCATCCCCGCCGGCCGGCTGCTGGAGGGCGAGACCGCCAAGCTGCTGCGGATGGAGGAGTCGCTGGGCGAGCGCGTGGTCGGCCAGGCCGAGGCGGTCGCCGCGGTCTCCGATGCGGTACGCCGGGCCCGGGCCGGCGTCGCCGATCCGGACCGCCCGACCGGCAGCTTCCTCTTCCTCGGCCCGACCGGGGTCGGCAAGACCGAGCTGGCCAAGGCGCTCGCCGAGTTCCTCTTCGACGACGAGCGGGCCATGGTCCGCATCGACATGAGCGAGTACGGCGAGAAGCACTCCGTGGCCCGCCTGGTCGGTGCCCCGCCCGGCTACGTCGGGTACGAGGAAGGCGGCCAGCTCACCGAGGCGGTGCGCCGTCGCCCGTACTCGGTGATCCTGCTCGACGAGGTGGAGAAGGCCCATCCGGACGTCTTCGACATCCTGCTCCAGGTGCTCGACGACGGCCGGCTCACCGACGGTCAGGGCCGCACGGTCGACTTCCGCAACGCGATCCTGATCCTCACCTCGAACCTCGGGTCTTCGGTGATCGGCGACCTGACGCTCGCCGAGGAGCAGCGCCGCGAGGGCGTCCTCGCGGTGGTCCGGGCGCACTTCAAGCCGGAGTTCCTCAACCGGCTCGACGACATCGTGGTCTTCGCCGCCCTCCAAGGTGACGACCTGCGGGCCATTGTGGACATCCAGCTGGCGCGGATGCGCAAGCGTCTCGCGGACCGTCGGTTGTCGCTGGACGTCACCGACACCGCGGGCGCCTGGCTCGCCGAGCATGGCTACGACCCGATCTACGGCGCGCGCCCGCTGCGCAGGCTGGTCCAGTCCGCGATTGGCGATCAGCTCGCCAGGGCCCTGCTCGCCGGCCAGATCCGCGACGGCGACACGGTGCGGGTCGACCTCGCCGACGGCAAGGACGGCCTTGCGGTGACGGCCGCCTGACCGCTGCCCGGTGCGGGGGCCCACGACCTGGGTTCCCGCATCCGGCTCGGCCCGGTCCATCGGGGCCGACGCCGCACGTTCTGACGGGCGGATCCGGGCCGTCGGGGCGAGGATGGGAGGCATGTCGGGGAGCGAGAAGGACTTGGAGTTGACGGCGGCCGTCGCGGAACTCGCCGTGGCGGGCAGGGTTGCGTTCGGTGGAGTGGGGATCGTGGGGTCGCTGTTGCCGGAGACCGAGGCGTACCAGCGGGTCGCGGCGGCTGCGGCCGACCACCCGGAGGAGGTACGCGACCAGCTCGACCACCTGCTGGCGACCGCCGAACCGGCGGGCCGGGTGTACGCCGCCACCCTGCTGGAGCAGCTCGACCCGGCGGCCGGCCGGGCGGCCTGGACCGCGCTGCGCGCGGATCCGGCGGAGCTGCACACCGCCACCGGCTGCGTCATGGACAGCACGACGGTCGGGGAGTACGCCGCGGAGCGGCTCGCCGGCGCATGATCCATCCGCCGGTCAAGTCCGTCCGATCGGTGCTGCCCGCGCTTGCGGCCGGGCCTTACCGTCCGTGCCATGACCGCGACCGCCGAGTCTCTGGCCGCTGTTCCCCCGCCCCGACCACCTCGCCCGGCCACCGTCACCGTCGCCTTCTGGCTCCAGCTCGCCGCCGCGCTGGTCCTGCTCGGACTCGTCGCCCTGGTAGTTGTCGAAGCGATTCACTGGGACGCCGCGATCGACCGGGCTGTGCGGCAGGTTCCCGATGCCGACCCGGACGAGGTACGCGGTGAGCGCTGGACCAACATCACCATGTCGATGGTCCTCGCCGTACCCCTCCTGCTGTTCGCGCTCGCGTACGCGCTGACCGCGCCCCGGGTACGCCAGGGCAGCAACACCGCCCGGATCATGGTCTTCGTGGCCGGCGGAGCCCAACTGCTGCTCTGCGCCGTCCCGGCCTGCTTCGCCTCGTTCCTGCTGCCGTTCGGCTTCATGCTTGCCGTAACCGAGGATCCCTACGTCGACGACCTGCCGCCCGAGGACGACTTCTGGCAGGAGTCGGACTTCAGCGAGGCCCTGTACGGGCAGGACCCGTTCGACGGGGTGCTCTTCCCGCTGACCGGCCTGGGTGTGGTGGCGCTGTTGCTGCTCACCGCGGCCGTGGGGCTGCTGCTGGCGCTGCCACCGGCGCACCGCTGGTTCGTGCCGAAGACCGAGCAGGGTGCACCGCCGCGACTGTCCAGCGCAGCCGGCCTCCCGGCCACGCACCTCGCCGCCTACGCCGTGCCGGCCGGCTACCCGCTGGCTCCCGGCTACCTCCCGCCAGCGGACTACGCACCACCGCCCGGCTACGCACCACCGCCCGGCTACGCACCACCGCCCGGCTACGCACCACCGCCCGGCTACCCGGCGGGTTATCCGGCAGCACCGGGTTATCCGGCGGTCCCCGGTTATCCGGACCCAGCGGGATACTCGGCATGGCCCGCCTATCCGGCCGCGACTGCCTATCCGGCCCCGCCCGGGTATCCGGCCCCGCCCGGCACGTGGCCGGATCCGTTGGCCCACCGCGCGCAGAACCCGGCTGCGCCGTCTGCGGCGGCCACCCCGTCCGCGGAAGCCACCCCGTCCGCGGAAGCCACCCCGTCTGAGGAGACCACCCCGCCTGCCGGGACCACGCCGTCCAACCCAATCACTGCCGGCGAACCACCCGCCGTCGCCCAGCCACCCGCCGCTGGCGAGGCACCCGCTTTCGGTGGCCCCTCGTCCGGTGGCAGCACCACCGAGCCGGACGGTGGCGACCAAGGCGGTGCCGGATCAGGCGGGCAGAGCCGGTAGTGGGCGTGGCCCGCACCGGCACCGTCGGCCGTCTGGTCGACCCCGGCCGGCACTGTCAGCGGGTGACGCGCCGCCGGGTGACGCTGTGTCGTGCCGAGATGGCCCGTTGCCGATACGGTGAAGCGCGTTCCAGGGAAGGAGAAAGATGGTCGATCCTCAGAGCACCCCGGCCCGGTCGCGGCCGAGCGTGGTGACGATATCCACCTACCTGTTGTTGTTGTTCGCGGTCTGCCAACTGATCAGCGTGGTCATCTCGCTGTCCACCCTCGGCACCGTTCGTGAAGTGATGGAGGACGCCTACGCGGGCAGCGCGGCCGACGGGATGGAGGGCGTCGCCGACGTCGTGGTGGTCGTCGGCGTCGGCACCGCCATCTTCATGCTGGTGGCGGCGCTCGCGCTGTTCGGTCTGGGTCTGGTGAACCTGCGGGGCAAGAACGGTTCCCGGATCGCCACCTGGATCGTCGGCGGCATCCTGGTCTGCTGCACCGGCTTTGGCCTGGTCGGCAACCTCGCTGGTGGCCTCGGCACGCCGACCGACAGCAGCGGCGACATGCCCAGCGCGGACGAGGTCCAGCGCCGGCTGGAGGAAGCCCTGCCGTCCTGGGTCACCCCGGTCGGCTACCTGCTCAGCGCGATCAGCCTGATCTCGGTGTTGGCGGCGCTGATCCTGCTGGCGCTGCCGCAGGCCAACGCCTTCTTCCGCAAGCCGGCACCGGAGTGGCAGCCGCCGATGCCCGGCGGCAGCTACCCGGGCCAGCCCGGCTACCCGCCGGTCCCGGGGTACCCGGGTACCCCGCAGCAGCCGGCCGAGCCGGGCTACCCGGCCACCCCCGGCTACCCGGCCACCCCCGGCTACCCGGCCACCCCCGGCTACCCGGCTGCCCCCGGTCAGCCGCCCGCTGGCGGCCAGCCCGGCGGGCCGACCGGGCAGAACCCACCGACCGGTGGTCCGGAGCAGCCCGGTGAGCAACCGCCGCCCGCTGACCGCCCTAGCTGACCGCCGGTGAGTTAAGCGCGACTGTGACGGTCCCTCCGAGTAGGTTGCATCCCGAACGCCTACCGGAGGGACTCGTCGTGTCGTACCCCGAACAGGCGCCGGCCCGCCGACCGGCCGTGGTCGTGCTGGCGGTGGTGGTGCTGGCGGTGATGGCGCTCGGCGCGCTCGGGTACGCCGTGGCCGGTCTGGCCACCGTCGGCGGCACCGTGAGCCGGTTCCGCGCGGCGGCCGTCGGCACCTCGGCCGACGCCAGCCAGGTCGACGCGGTGGTCAACCTGCTGCGCGGCTCGGTGGTGCTGTCGGCGGTGTTGAGCGTGCTCGTCGGGCTGCTCCTCGCCGGTCTGGCGCTCGGCCTGGCCGGTCGTCGGCCCGGTGCCCGGGTGGCGACCTGGGTGGTCGCCGTGCTGGGCATGTTTCTCGGCTGCTGCGGAATCGTGGCCGTGGGCGTCCAGCGCGCCACGCCGCTGGACTTCGGCGATGACCAGGCCGTCGCCGAACTGGTCGCTCTGGTCGCGGATGCCTACCCGTCCTGGTGGATCCCGCTCACCGTGGCCCTTTCGGTCGGCCAGGTGCTCGGTTACCTTGTGGTAGCCGTGCTGCTGGCAATGCCTCCGGCCAACGCCTGGTTCCGTCGTCGTCCGGCATCCCCACCCCCGCACCAGCCACCCGCGCCGCCGCCGCCCTACCAACCGCCGGCACCGCCGTCCGGGTACCCGCCGTCCGGGTACCCGCCGTCCGGGTATCCGCCCGCTGCGCCGCCGTACCAGCCCTATCCGCCGCCCGGGGCGCCGCCGTCGCCCCCGCATCCGCCGAGGTGAGGACGCCCGTGAGGCCCGACCCCGTGACGCCCGACCAGCCGACCAGCGAACGACGGGCGTTGATCACCGGGGCGACCGCGGGTATCGGGGCGGCGTTCGCCGGACGACTCGCGTCCGACGGGTGGCACCTGGTGCTCGTCGCCCGGGACGCGGACCGGCTCGCCGCGCAGGCGGCCGAGTTGACCGGCCGGCACGGCGTCGAGGTCGAGACCATCTCCGCCGACCTGTCCACTGACGACGGTTGCGCGAAGGTCGAGCGGCGGCTGGCCGACGATCCGCCCGTCGAACTGTTGGTCAACAACGCCGGGATCAGTCTGAACACCCCGTTCCTCCGGTCGTCGGCGGAGGACGAGGCCCGGCTGCTCCGACTCAACGTGCACGCGGTGATGCGGCTGACCCTCGCTGGGCTGCATACGATGACCGAACGACGCAGCGGGGCAGTGATTAATGTCTCTTCCGTCGCAGGATTCGGCCCGGTCATGCCCGGCTCGACGTACTCGGCCAGCAAGGCGTGGGTCATCAACTTCAGCGAGTCCGTCGGCCAGTCCGCGCGCCCGTTCGGCGTACGGGTGATGGCGCTGTGCCCCGGCTACACCCGGACGGAGTTTCACCAGCGAGCCGGCATCGACATGTCGAAGACTCCCGAGTGGATGTGGCTCAGCGCCCCGGCCGTGGTCGACGAAGCCCTGCGTGACCTGGGCAAAGGCAAGTTGGTCAGTGTCCCGTCGTGGAAGTACAAGCTGGCCGTGGCGGGTCTGCGGCACGCGCCGCGCCGGCTGCTCGAAAAGGTCGGCCGGGATACCCGGGGGCGCATCGGCCGCGATCGGGGCTGACCGTCGCTCGGGGCGGTGCCGGTCGGGTCCAGCCTGCTCGATGTCACTCGACCGACAGCGATGATCGACTTAGCGTAGTCGCGCATCGCCACTCATCGGTCCCTCGGAAGGGTTGCCGCAGGTAGCCCGCGCACGCGGCACACAGACTTCCGCAGTACCCTCTATCGCCATGGGGGACCACGACGACCTGCGTAAATTCATCTCCGACCTGGCTGTGGTCCATGGGCGGGTGGTGCTCTCTTCCGGGCAGGAGGCTGACTGGTACGTCGATCTGCGGCGCGTCACGCTCCATCACCAGGCGGCACCGTTGGTCGGTCGAGTGATGCGGGAGTTGACCACCGACTGGTCGTACGACGCGGTGGGTGGTCTGACGTTGGGCGCCGATCCGATCGCACTGTCGATGTTGCACGCCGCCGGGCGCCCGTTGGACGCGTTCGTGGTCCGGAAAACGGGCAAGGCGCACGGTCTGCAACGGCGGATCGAGGGTCCCGACGTGGCCGGTCGTCGGGTGCTGGCGGTGGAGGACACCTCCACCACCGGCGGAAGTGTGCTGACCGCCGTCGAGGCTCTTCGCGAGGCCGGGGCCGAGGTCGCGGGGGTGGCGGTTATCGTTGATCGTGGCGCTGGCGACGCGGTGCGAGCCGCCGGACTGCCGTACCGGGCGGCCTATACGTTGGCTGACCTCGGCCTTGTGGCGTAAAAGTCTGCCGATTCGGATCTGCTGATATGCAGGCGGATCGATGCTGCTGGTGGAAGGATGGAATACGTGGGAACTGCGTTGGCCGAAATGACTATGCCTCAGATCTCGCCGCTTGCCGGCGAGCCGATCGAACGCGCCGACGCCGAGCGGCTGGCCGGGGTCCTCAAGGCCCTTGCCGACCCCGCCCGGCTACGGCTGCTCAGCCTGATCCAGTCGGCGCCCGAGGGCGAAGCGTGCGTGTGTGACCTGACCGCGCCGCTCGGCCTCTCCCAGCCGACGGTCAGCCACCACCTGCGCATCCTTACCGAGGCCGGCTTGCTGGAGCGGGAGAAGCGCGGTGTGTGGGCCTACTACCGGCTGGTCCCGAGTGCGATCGCCACGATCGCCGACCTGCTGACCCCGCCGCGCAAGCGGGCCACCAAGAAGGCTCGCTGAACCGGAACCGCTTGGTGGCCGCCCAGCCGGGCAGCCACCAAGCGGTGGGCGTCAGCGAACCTGCGGCATTTCGTACGTCTCCTCGGTGAGGTCCCGGGCAGCCCGGCTCAGCCGGCGACGTTCGGCGATGACCATTGCCATGACCACGGCGATGCCCAGCAGGAACAGCGCGGTGATGGACAGGATGCCGTCGCCGGGCGCATGCAGGGTGCGGTCCTCGGACTGCCATGGCCACAGCGCCCGCAGGCTGCCCAGGATCACGCCGGCCATCACCGCGAGGGTCATCCGGCGGTGCTGTTCGAGCAGCCACTGGAGCAGCTTGACGAAGAGTGACAGGCCGATGACCATGCCTGCCGCGAAGATTGCCAGGTAGCCGAAGTCACGGTCGTTGACTGCGGTGATGGTTGGCTCGTACAGGCCGACGGTCAGCAGCAGGAACGACCCGGACACCCCGGGCAGCACCAGCGCGCATACGGCGACCGCCGCCGCCACCAGCACGACCAGCGGATGCGGCTCGATGGTGGCCTGCGGCAGGCCGGTCAGCACGAACGCGGCCACCCCGGCGGCCACCAGGGCGAACACCTCGACGCCCCGCCACGGCTTGCCGATCATCGAGATCGGCACCAGCACCGAGGCGAGCACGAGCCCGAGGAAGAGCCCCCGGGTCTGCTCCGGATGGTCGGCCAACAGCGGCTCCAGCAACTTCGCCGCGAGCAGCAGGCCGGGCAGCATGCCGATCAGCAACGGGATGACCACCATCCAGTGGACCTGCCGCAACTGGTGCCCGGCCCGCGTCCAGCCGCGTCCGCGTGGAAGGTCGGAAGCTGCGTACCGCACGGTGTTCACTACGTGACCAGCGGACGCGATGAGCTGCTCGTACACTCCGGTGACCAGTGCGATGGTCCCGCCGCTGACTCCCGGCACGGCCTCGGCCACGCCGATTGCCGCGCCGCGCAAACCGTGGCCTATCCGTTCGCCCAATGCCATGAAAAATTACGCTCCGTAAGTTGATCGGCCAGGTGTCCCGTACGGCGGCCCAGGTTACCGGGGCGTTCGCCATCGTCCACCTTGCCCGGTCACAGTCGCGGGTCGACCGGCTCGGATTCGCAGGCCAGGATCGCGAAGACCAGTTCGTGCCGGCGCCACAGCGGCGTACCGCCGACCAGGGCGTCCAACGCGGCCAGGCCGAGCGCGTGCTCACGCAGGGCCAGTCCCCGCTTACGCCCCAGCGACCGGCGACGCAGCGCGGCCAACTGGTCGGGCTCGGTGTAGCCGGGGCCGTAGATGATCCGCAGGTACTCCCTCCCCCGGCACTTGATCCCCGGCTGGAGCAGCGAGCCCCGCTCGCTGCGGGCCGCGAGGCCGGCGTACGGCTTGACGACCATGCCCTCGCCGCCGGTGGCGGTCAGCGCCAGCCACCAGTCCGTGGCAGCGCGCACCGCCTCGGCGTCGGACAGGTCGACCACCTGTCGCCGGGTGGGCGTGAAGAACTCCGGGTCCGCCGCGCAGAGCCGGTCGGCCAGGGCGAGGTGCCAGCCGTGGTCGCGGTCGGCGTAGCTGGTCTTCCCGCCAGCGAGCACGGCGAACGGGGCCAGGGTCACCCCGCGCAGACCGTCGGTCGGTCGCACGTACGCCCGGTAGGCCGCGCTGTAGGCGACCACGTCGTCCCGGCGACGGGCGATCAGGTCCCGCAGGCCGCCGACGTCCAACCCACGGCCGGCCGCGGCGTCCAGCGTTGCCAGTGCCGCGGGCAGTGCGGACCGGCCGGCCGCGCCGACCCCGGCGTACTGCTCGCGGATCAGCCCGCCGGCCTTGGCCGACCAGGGCAGCAACTCGCAGTCGAGCAGCAGCCAGTCGGTGTCCAGTTTGTCCCAGAGCCCGGCGGCGGTCACCGCGCCGCGGACGCGGTCGAGCAGTCCGGCGTCCAGCGGTGCGCCGAAGAACGGCCTACCGGTGCGGGTGTGCACCACCCCGCCGCCCGGCCCGAACGGGCCGCCGTCCGGCTCCCGGCAGACCAGCACCACCGCGCGGGAGCCCATGTGCTTCTCCTCGCAGATCACCCGGTCCACCCCGGCCGCCCGGTAGTCGGCGAACGCGTCCGCCGGGTGCTCCAGATAGCCGTCCAGGCTGGACGTCGAGCAGGGCGCCATGGTCGGCGGCAACCAGACCAGCCAGCGCGGGTCGACCGCGAAGCGGCTCATCACCTCCAGCGCGGCGGCGGCGTTCTCCGCCGGCACGGTCAGCGAGCCGTACGCGTGCTCCACGTGTCGCCGGCCGGCCACGTCGGTCAGCTCCAGCACCTCGTCGGGTCGGGCCGGCGCGGCAGTCAGCGGGCGGACCGGGGCGTACCACTCGCGCTCCGCCGGCACCGAGACAAGCTCCCGCTCGGGGTGGCGCAGCGCGGTCAGCCGGCCGCCGAAGACACAGCCGGTATCGATGCAGATGGTGTTGTTGACCCACTCCGGCTCCGGCGTGGGGGTGTGGCCGTAGACGACCATGGCCGAGCCCCGGTACTCCCGCGCCCACGGGTAGCGCACCGGCAGGCCGTACTCGTCGGTCTCGCCGGTGGTCTCGCCGTACAGCGCGAAGGCCCGTACCCGGCCGGAGGCCCGGCCCTGGTACTCCTCCTTCAGTCCGGCGTGCGCCACCACCAGCTGGCCGCCGTCGAGCACATAGTGGCTGACCAGCCCGTCGACGAAGGTGGCCACGTCGGTGGCGAACTCCGCCGGCTCGGCCTCCAGCTGCTCCAGCGTCTCGGCCAGCCCGTGGGCCACCTTCACGTTGCGTCCGCGCAGCTTACGCAACAGCTTCTGCTCGTGGTTGCCGGGCACGCAGAGCGCGTGCCCGGCCGCGACCATGCCCATCACCAGGCGGAGCACACCGGGAGAGTCCGGGCCGCGGTCCACCAGGTCGCCGACGAACACGGCGGTACGCCCCGACGGGTGCGTCGCGTCCACCGGCCGGCCCGCGTCGTCGCGGTGCAGCTGCCAGCCCAGCCGGACGAGCAGCGCCTCCAGTTCGGCGCGGCAGCCGTGCACGTCGCCGACGATGTCGAACGGCCCGGTCAGCTCCCGCCGGTCGTTGAACAGCCGCTCGTACCGGACCTCGGCGGCGTCGATCTCGTCGACCCCGCGCAGCACATGCACTTTACGGAAGCCCTCCCGGGCCAGCTGGGCGTAGCTGCGGCGCAGGTCACGGGACATCCGGGTCAGCACCTGCCGACCGAAGGTGCGGTCGACCCGCGCATCGGTGCGCTCCCAGGCCAGCGCCTCCGGCACGTCCAGCACGATCGCCACCGGCAGCACGTCGTGCTCCCGGGCCACCCGGACCAGCGCGGCCCGGGCGTGCGGCTGGAGGTTGGTCGCGTCGACCACGGTGAGCCGGCCGGCGCGCAACCGCTTGCCGGCCACGTAGTGCAGCGCGTCGAAAGCCTCGGCGGAGGCGGACTGGTCGTTCTCGTCGTCGGCGACCATCGCCCGGAAGGCGTCCGAGGAGAGCACCTGGCTGGGCGCGAAGTGCCGGCGGGCGAAGGTGGACTTGCCGGAGCCGGAGACCCCGACCAGCGCCACCAGCGCCAGCTCAGGAATTTCCAGGACGGTCATCTGCACTCCTGCTTGGAGGTAAGGAAGGGCCCCTTTTTAACGCCTCCGGTAGAGCAAGGGCCCCTTCTTAACATCAGGTCCGGGTGAACACGGCCAGTTGGGTGGGGACGCCGACCTCCGGGTCGTCGTCGCCGACGCCGTGCAGCGCGGCCGAGTAGCCGTACGTGGCACAGATTCGCTCCACCCAGCTGGCGAACTCGGCCCGGGTCCACTCGAACCGGTGGTCGGCGTGCCGGAACGCGCCCGCCGGCAGGCCCTCGTAGCGGACGTTGTGCTCGACATTGGGCGTGGTCACCACGACCGTGGTCGGCCGGGCGTGGCCGAAGACGGCGTCCTCCAGCGCCGGCAGCCGGGGCGGATCGAGGTGCTCGACGACCTCCATCAGGACCGCCGCGTCGTACCCGCGCAGCCGGTCGTCCCGGTAGGTCAGTGCGGACTGCCAGAGCAGAACGCGGTTGCGCTGACGCTCCGGAAGCCGGTCCAGCCGCAGCCGGCGGGCGGCCACGGCGAGTGCCTGGGTGGAGACGTCGGTGCCGACGATCTCGGTGAACCGGCGGTCCCCGATCAGCGTGGCGAACTACCTGGCCAGACACGAAGACATCAGGGTGTCGCACAACTTTATCGCGGACCTGTGGCGCCAACATGGACTTGCCCCGCACCGGTCC
>NZ_JBFBAO010000091.1:0-19399 GCF_040682255.1 Micromonospora sp. NPDC051296
CTACGAAAGGCCGCGCGGCTGCCGATCGCCGCGCTCGTGGCCGGCGCCGTGGCGCTCGGAACGCTTGCCGGCTGCGGGTCGTCCTCCGCCTCGGGCGACGACCCGACCGCCGTCACCGGCGAGTTCGACTGGAAGCGCTACGACGGGGAGCAGATCACCTTCCTCGCCGCGCAGACCGCGTGGCAGAAGCTGCTGACCCCCGAGAAGATCGACGAGTTCAAGCAGCTCACCGGCATTACGGTGAACGTCGAGTCACTGCCCGAGGCGCAGATGCGGCAGCGACTGCAGGTGTCGCTCACCGCCAACTCCTCCGACTACGACGTCTACATGACCTCCGTGCTCCAGGACGGCGCCCGGTTCGAGGACTCCGGCTGGTACGACAACCTGAAGCCGTACGTGGAGAACTCGGCCATCACCTCCGCCGACTACAAGTTCGACGGGTTCACCGAGGCGATCGTCAACGGACACTCGATCGACGGGCACCTGGTCACGCTGCCGCTGCAGCTGGAGACGCAGATGCTCTACTACCGCAAGGACCTGCTGGCGGCGCAGAACATCGCCGTACCGAAGACGATGTCCGAGCTGACCTCCGCCGCGGCCGCGCTCACCGACAGGGGCAAGGGCGTCAGCGGGTTCGCCGTCCGGGGCAAGGGCGCGGCCGCCGTCTCCCAGGTCGCCAACTTCGTGTACGGGTACGGCAGCGACTACACCAACGACCAGGGCAAGGCCGCCTTCAACACCCCCGAGGGCGTCGAGGCCTTCAAGGCGTACGGCGACCTGGTGCGCAACTACGGTCCGAGCGGGGCGGTCGACCAGAGCTGGGAGGAACTGCTCCCGCTGTTCCAGCAGGGCAAGCTGGCTATGTGGGCCGACAACAGCGGTCAGGCGGCCGAGACGCTGAACGCCAAGACCAGCACCGTGGTCGACCAGGTCGGGTTCGCACCCATGCCGGCCGGGCCGAAGGCGGCCTCGCAGTCGTACATCAGCTGGGGCGCCTCGATCTCCGCGCTGTCGAAGAAGAAGGGCGCGGCATGGTACTTCGTGCAGTGGGCGACCTCGCCGCAGACGGCCACGTACGTCCAGCAGCAGGGCCTGGCCACCGGCCGCAACGACGTTCCCTTCGGGGCCGACGTCCCGGCGGACTTCGTTGAGGCGTTCCAGTCCTCGCTGTCGGCCGCGAAGCCGCAGCTGCCGCGGATCAAGTCGGTGCCCGAGGCCCGGGATGTCATCGGCCAGGCCATCGTCGTCTCCATCCAGGGCGGCGACGTGGCCGGCGCGGTGGGCAAGGCGGCGCAGGACTTCGACCGGATCGTCGAGGCCGGTTGATGGCGACCGGCACGTCGACCGAGGTCCGAGCCGCCACCGGCGCTCGGGCCTCGGCCCCGTCGAACCCCGGCAACCGGCTCGGCGGTTTCGTGGACCGGCACACCCGGCTCGTCTTCGCCGGGCCCGCCGTCGCCCTGATCCTGCTGATCCTCGCCTTCCCGATCGGCTACACGCTCTACCTGTCGCTGACCCAGTGGACGGGGAGCCTGACCCGCGACCCGCAGTGGGTCGGCCTGGACAACTACATCCGGATCTTCACCGACGACCCCCGGTTCTGGGACGCCTTCAGCCGGACGATGGCCTTCACCGTGGGGACGGTGGTGGTCCAGACCGTGCTCGGTGTCGCGCTGGCCGTGCTGCTGCACCGCGAACTGCGCCTGCGCGGGCTGCTGCGCAGCGTCATGCTGATGCCGATGATCGCGACGCCGGTGGCGATCGCCCTCATCTGGCGGCTGATGTTCCAGCCGGACCTTGGCATCTTCAACCAGATCCTGAACGCCGTCGGGCTGCCCGGCAGCACCTGGCTGGCGAACGAGAAGCTCGCCCTGCCACTGCTCGCGGTGGTCGACACCTGGGAGTGGACGCCGCTGATCGCACTGATTACCCTGGCCGGCCTGACCGCCCTACCGGTCGAGCCGCTCGAGGCGGCCCAGATCGACCGGGCGAATGCCTGGCAGCGGTTCTGGCACGTCACGCTCCCGATGGTGCGGCCGGTCATCGTGGTGGCGCTCGTCTTCCGGCTGATCGACGCCATCAAGACGTTCGACATCATCTTCGTGATGACGCAGGGCGGGCCCGGATTCGCCACCGAGACGCTGAACCTCTACATCTACAACACCGCCTTCCAGTACCAGAAGCTCGGCTACGCGTCGGCCCTGCTCATCGTGTTCTTCGCGCTCGTCTTCGTGCTGACCGGTCTGACGCTCAGCTTCCGGCGAGCCCGGGACTGAACCAGCGAACTGACCGACAAGGAGTAGAAACAATGCCCAAGAGACGAACCGGCGCCCGACGCTCCGTGCTCGGCAGCATCGGCCTGTGGACGCTGATCGGCGTCTTCTTCCTTCCGTTCCTGTTCGTCTTCTACTACATGGTGACGACGAGCTTCAAAAGCCAGATCGACATCTTCTCGCCGGAGTTCAAGTGGGTCTTCGTGCCGACCCTGGAGAACTACGCGGCGGTCTTCCAGACCGGATCGTTCGGCGAGTTCACGCTCAACTCGATGATCATCGGTGTCGCGTCCGTGCTGGTAGCGCTCGTCGTCGGCCTGCCGGCCGCGTTCGTCATCGCGCGATACAAGGCGCGGTGGATCGGCAGCCTCGTGCTGTCGTCGCGGATCACGCCGGGCATCACGTTCCTGATCCCGTGGTTCCTGATCTTCAGCCGGATCGGGTGGATCGACACGTACCAGGCGTTGATCCTGATGCACGTCATCGTCACGCTGCCGTTCGTCACCTGGCTGATGATCAGCTTCTTCGAGGATCTTCCTCAGGAGCTGATCGACTCCGGATCGGTCGACGGTGCCGGCATCGCCCGGATCTTCTGGAGCATCGTGCTGCCCACGACGAAGGGTGGCATCGCCGCCGCCGCGATCCTGGCCTTCATCTTCTCCTGGAACAACTTCCTCTTCTCGGTCGTCATCGCCGGCAACAGCACCCGTACGCTCCCGGTCGCGGTCTTCCAGTTCATGTCCTACGGGTCGATCAACTGGGGTGCGATCGCGGCCGCCGCGGTCGTGATGACGCTGCCGGTGGTCGTGTTGTCGCTGTTCATCCAGCGGCACATCGTGCAGGGCCTCGCCGGTGGGGCGGTCAAGGGTTGACCCGGCCGGCCCGCATAGGGTGACGTGGTGGACGAACTCGTGGCGTTGTATGCCGAGGGAGACCTGTCCGGAAGAGTCACCGGCACCGCGTCCCGCAGCGCGGTCCGATCCGGTAACCTGCCGCACGCCGCCACCGCCGTGCTGCTGCGCGACGAGCGGGACCGGGTCTACGTCCACCGACGAACCGAAACCAAGGATCTCTATCCCGGCATGCACGACGCTTTCGCCGGCGGGGTGGTGCTGGCCGGCGAGGATCCGGTTGAGGCGGCGGGCCGGGAGTTGACCGAGGAACTGGGTGTCACGAACTGCGACATCCGCCCCTGCCTGCGGTACTGGTACGCGGATGCGTACGCCAGCTACTTGGCATACGTCTTCGACGCCCGGTACGAGGCCGACCGGTGCGGGCCGGTGGTTCACCAACCCAGCGAGGTGGCGGCCGGCTGGTGGCTGGACCTCGACGAGCTGATCGCCCGGCTCGCGGACCCGACCTGGCCCTTCGTGCCGGACGGGCGGGCCGCACTGGACCGCTACCTGCGGCACACCCGCCGACCGGGGCTGTCAGCTCCCACCGTTGAGCCCTGACTTCCGAAGCGGTGTCGCGGCGGGTGGTTGCGGTGTCCGGCGGCATGTTTGTGCCACAACGCCAGAACGGAGCGATCAACGCGATGTCGACCCCCGCCGACCACGGCGAGCGGAACGGTGGCATGCCACCGATGACCGGAAGCCATCGCATCGCCTGGACCGCGATTCCGCCCGAGGTCAGGACCGCGGTCGAACGGCTGACCGGCAGCACGGTCGTCGGCGCCACCGACCAGTCCGGCGGCTTCTCCGAGGGGCTGGCCACCCGCCTGAGGTTGGCCAGCGGCCAGGACGTGTTCGTCAAGGCGGTCAGCAGTCTGACCGCACCTGGCGTCGCCCGATTCCACCGGCAGGAAGGCGAGATCGCTCGACGGCTTCCGTCCTCGGCACCGGTGCCTCGACTGCTTTCGTCCTACGACGACGGCACCTGGGTGACCCTGTTGTTCGAGTACATCAACGGGTCGCTGCCCGCACAGCCTTGGCGTGGCGACGAGTTCGAGCGGATCATGTCCGCCGTCTCCGCCATGGCGCACGCCCTCACGCCCTCGCCGATCGGCGCGTCGGCGACGGCGCGGCCCCGCCTCGGCGGCTGGCCCCAGCTCACCACAGGGGAGGAGTTGACGACCCTGGCTCGGCTGTCGCCGTGGGCGGCCGACCACCTCGACGACCTGATCAAGCTGGAGGCCGCGGCGGTCGGAACTGTCGCCGGCGACACACTGCTGCACGGTGACCTCTACCCGTTCAACATCCTGCTTACCGGGCAGCGGGCGTACGTCATCGACTGGCCCCACGCCTGGGTCGGCGCCGCCCACTGCGACGTGCTGACCCTCATGTCGAACGTGGTCTTGAGCGGCCTGGACCCGGAGCCGTACGTCGAGACGAACCCACTCACCCGACGCCTGCACCCGTACGAGATCGACACCTTCCTTGCCGCACACGCCGGTTATCTGATGCGGCTGGCCGTCACTGCCGGCCCCGCGGCGGACCCGAACCTGGTCGACATGGCCGCCGCACTGGGCCAGGCATCCCTGCGCTGGCTTGGCAAACGCCGCCCCTGAACAGCTGTGTACCGTTTGGTCCATGGGCTGCGACGAGTCGATCGTCGTCTCGGCCGGCCCAATTCGTTGACCTACAACCGGTGCCGCACCCACACGTTGGGCTCCACGTACACGGCGTGGTCGTGGGGCACGTCGCAGTGCACCGGCACCAGGGCGCCCGGTACGTGCACCGGACCGCTGGTGTCGAACGGCAGGCCGGTCCAGCGACGCCAGTCGGCGAGCGTGCCGGTGATCGTCATCGACCGGGCCGCGACGCGCTCGATGCGCCCGCCCGCCCGCACGTGCACCCGCAGCCACGGGTCCACCGGCAGGCTGTCCGTGCGCACCTGGGCGGCGTACTCGGTCATCGGCAGGTCGGGGCGGGTGTGCTTGCCGCTCGGGCGGACCGGAGCGACCAGCGTGTCGTAGCCCCGCTTCGCGACCGCCTGCCGCATCGCGTCGAGCATCATCGCGGACAACCCACCACCGCGGTGGTCCGGCCGGACGCAGATCTCCAACGCCGACACGAGGTTCGTCTCTGCGCCGGTGAGCCGGTTGATGGTGGCCCGTTGGATCATGCGGTCCCACCCGCCGTCGGGAAGCTCCGGCTCCGTCCACCGCAACGGCACGGCGTACGCCCGGGCGACCACGCGCCCGGGGTCGGCGGAGTCGACGGCGGCGAACACGAACTCCGGGTACAGGTCATGGGCGACGCTGTAGTACACCGAGCCCATCGGGTCCCAGAGCATGAACTGCGGCCACGCCCCGTCGAAGCCCTCGTCCAGGAGTGGCGCGAGGTCCGGCCGGTCCGCCAGGCACACGATGTCGAGAGTCACCGCGGCACCATACCGGCCGCCTCGCCGACGGGCAGGTCAAATACCGCGTCGGCAGTTGAAGGACACGGCGTCGGCCCAACTGCCGGTGGCCAGGGCGATCGGATAGTCGACCTCCCGGACCCGTCCGGCGGCGGTTTCCACGGAGAACGTCATCAGCACCGGTTCGGGATCGAACGTGGTGGGGCACTGCAGGAGCAGTTCGACGTCGACCCAGCCGGTGCCGCCGGGACGCAGCGTCCTGGTGTGGCCGGTGTCGCGGATCAACACGCCGGGTCGCTGCGCGCGGGCCGACTGAACGGTGATCGGGGCGGGGCCGGTGTTGATCAGCGCGAGCTGCGCGTTCAGCCGCACGGCACCGGTCGGCGTCCCGCCTCCGCTGCGGGCGGAGGCGGGCAGCGCGACGAGCGCGACGGTGGCGTCCCGTTCCCGCTGTTCGCGCGAGTCCCGGATCTCGGTCATGCCCAGTCCGCCCGCGACGACGCCGACGATGAAGGCGGCGACGAGGAGAAGCACGGCGGCGCGGCGGGGCGTACGAGTGACGGTCCTCGGCTCAACGACCCGGTGGTCGTGCTCGTCCAGATCGATGACTGCGGGCTCGGCAGGCACGGCGACAGCCCAGGACGCGTGGTGGCGACCGGTCAGGGCTTGCGGGCCACCGCGCCGTACGCGTCGATCGCCACCGCGTCGGAGTCGTCCGGACGCCACAGCGTGATCGGCGCCAGCCCGGGCTCCACCATCGTCAGCCCCTCGAAGCAGCTTTCGAGCTGCTCCGGGCTGCGCAGGATGTACGGGACGCCGCCGCTCTCCGCCAGCCGCTCAGCACCGGAGACCACCGCCGGGCTGGTGTCGGTGCCGTCCCACAGCACCAGGTGGCTGCCGGGCGCGGTGGCGTCCATCACCCGCCCCACGATGGATCGGACCACGTTGAGGTTGGGCTCGTAGCCCATCACGCCCATGAACATCACGGCGACGGGCTGGTCGAAGTCCAGCGTCTCCGCCGCATCGAGGAGGATCTTCTCCGGGTCGTGGTAGTCGGCGGGCACGTACGTGGTCACGCCCTCGGAGGTCGTGCTGCCCAGCAGCGCCCGGGCGTGCACGAGCACCATCGGGTCGTTGTCCACGTAGACGATCCGCGACTCGGGCGCGACCCCCTGGGCGACCTCGTGGGTGTTCTGCATGGTGGGCAGGCCGGTGCCGATGTCCAGGAACTGCCGGATCCCCGCCTCGGCGGCCAGGTGACGCACGACCCGGATGAGGAACCGGCGGGACTGCTGCGCCATGACCACGATCTCGGGGTAGACCTCGGCCACGGCATCACCGGCGGCCCGGTCGGACTGGAAGTTGTCCTTCCCGCCCATCCAGTAGTTCCAGATCCGCGCGGCGTGCGGCACCTCGGGCTGAAGCTTCGCGGCGAGTTCGGAATCCGGGCTGGCCATGCGGGGCTCCAATCAGAGGGGACGTCGGGTGCGCCACTGCTGCGGTGCGATCGCCACATCGTACTCATGCGTGGTCCACTTTCGACCACCGCCATCTTTCGGGAGGTCGTCGTCGATTTCCCGGCGCTCGGGGGAGCGGCCCGACCCGAACGATGAGGTCGGCGAGCCGGACGGTCGGGTCCGCGCCGCTGCCGGCGCCCGTACCGTGCCGGTGTGGCTCACGACAACTATCCGCCGGCGGCCGCCCGGTGGGTCCGGGTGCTGCGCCGCGGCGGCCTGATCCTCTTCGGCCTGGTCGGCCTCGTCTTCCTCACCGTCGGTGGCCTGTTGCTGGTGAGCCAGAGCTGGGACCGGGCCACCGGCACCGTGCAGGAGTGCACGACGCGGGTCGAGCGCACGGCCGGTACGACCGGCCGGACCGTCCAGACGTGCACCATCAGTTGGCAGGCCGCCGACGGGCCGCACACCGCCCCGGTCGACATCGGCGGTTCCGCCACCGCGCCCGGACAGTCGGTGGAACTGCGGGTCAACGGCGATAACGTCGCGCTGGCCACGCCCGGGTGGGTCGGTGCGGCGACCGCCGCCGGCGGCCTCGCCATGGCCGGCACGGCCGCCGTGCTACTGGTCCGCCAACACCGCCGCACCCGGTCGCCCGGGACGAGGACGAACAGGTAGTCGTCGTCGCCGCGCCGGACCACGAAGGTCTTCACCACGTCGGGTACCGCCACGCCACGCGCGGTCGCCGCCTCGGCGAGGCTGCGGACCTGGCCATGCCGGATGACCCGGTGGGGGGTGCCGGTGGCGGCGAGCGCGTCGAGTGCCGGTGTTGCCATGATCTCGACCCTAACCCGACTCGGCGCACCCGGCGGCCGTCAGGCCCGCCCGGCCGGCGGGATGATGTCAGACCCGGCGGTTACCGTGTCCGGATGCAGCGGATGGTGCCCTGGAGGAGTCTCGATGGCTGATGCCGACGACGTCCGTCGCCTGGCACTGGTGCTGCCGCACGTGGTGGAGATCGACAGCGACGGTTTCGACTTCCGGGTGGCCGACCAGGGGTTCGTCTGGTCCTACCCCGAGCGCAGGCCCGGCAAGCCGCGCGTCATCCGCACCGACATCGCGGTGCTCTACGTCGGCGACGAGGCCGAGAAGCAGGCGTTGCTCCTCGGTGAGCCCGAGTTCTTCTTCACCACGCCCGGGTACGACGGGCTGCCGCTGGTCATGCTGCGGCTGGCGAAGGTGGGCGTCGACCGTCTCGAGGAGCTCGTCACCGACGCCTGGCGGATGCGCGCCCCCGAATCGCTCGCCGGCGACCTCGACGACGGCGAGCACCCACGGTGATCACACCGCCCGGTCGACGGCAACCCCACCGAGGCTAGTCGTCCGGCCGTGCCGCTGACCTTCCCCTCGCATCTGGCACCGGTGCTGCCGCTGAAACTGTGGCGGCCACGGTGGTTCGACGGCGCGGCGTTGGTGACCGGCGCAGTGGCTCCGGACGTGGCCTACCTGGCGTCGGGGCCCAGTGGGCGCAGCTTCGCGGACACCCATGCCTGGCCGGCCCTTCTCTGGTGGTGCCTGCCCGTGGCACTGGCGTACGCGTGGGTGGTGCGGTCCTCCGTCGGCACCATCGCGGCCCACCTGCCGGCCAGCCGATGGTTCGCCTGGCCGGCCTACGGCGCGCTGGCGCGCCGACGTCACCGCTGGTGGATCACGGTCACCTCGGCGCTGCTCGGAGCGGCGAGCCATATCTCCTGGGACTGGCTCACGCACACGGATCATTGGCTGTTCGTGGTGTTCGGCATCGAGTGGTCGAGCATCACCGGCATCGCCTGGTGGACGGTGTCGGATCTGACGAGCACCGTGCTCGGGGCCGCGATCGTGCTCGCACTTGCGGCACGCATCGGAAGGACGGGCGTCATCGCGCGCGGTGCGGATCGGTCGCCGTCGACCACGGTGATCGCGCCGCGGGTGTTCTGGACCGCCGCCGGCGTCGTCGCCGTGGTCGGGCTGGCGGCCATACCGTTGCTGCCGGGCGCTGCCTTTCCCGCCGCCACCGGTGTACGGCTGATGCACGTGGTCGCCGTGGCCCTCCTGGCGGGCGCCGTCGCCGCACGGATCTGGTCGCGCACGACGCGACACGGCTGATCGTCGTTTTCCGGTCGACGGACTGGGAACGCGCCCGACGGCAGTGCCGTTACCGGGAGGGAGGACGGTGAAGGCTCTCGTGTGGCAGGGCGCGAACGAACTGGCCGTGACGCGGGTGCCGGACCCGCACGTGCGCAACGAGCAGGACGCCATCGTCCAGGTGCGCAAGACCGCGACGTGTGGCTCCGACCTGCACCTGTTGGGCGGGTACGACCCCTTCGTGCGGCGTGGCGACGTCCTGGGGCACGAGTTCCTCGGCGAGGTGGTCGAAGTCGGCCCGCAGGTTCGCAAACACCGGGTGGGCGACCGGGTCGTGGTCTGCTCCTTCGTCGCCTGCGGTCGCTGCTGGTACTGCCAGCAACAGGAGTTCTCGTTGTGCGACAACGGCAACACGAACCCCGCGCTCACCGAGGCCGCCCGGGGCGTCGCGTCCGGCGGATGCTACGGCCACGGGTACGCGTTCGGCGGCTTCGCGGGCAGCCACGCCGAGTACATCCGGGTGCCCTACGCCGACCAGGGCGCGTTCGCCGTTCCCGAGGGGCTGAGCGACGAGCGGGCGCTGTTCGCCTCCGACGCCGCGCCGACCGGCTGGATGGGTGCGCACCTCGGTGGTGTCAAACCGGGAGACGTGGTGGCGGTGTGGGGTGCGGGCGCGGTGGGGCAGATGGCGGCCCGTGCCGCGGTGCTGCTCGGTGCGGCGCGGGTGATCGTGATCGACCGGCTCGACGACCGCCTGGCGATGGCTCGCGAGCAGCAGGGCGTGGCGACCCTCAACTGCCAGACCCAGGATGTCGGCGGCGACCTGCTGGAACGCAGCGGTGGCCGGGGACCCGACGTGTGCATCGACGCCGTCGGCATGCCGGCACCCGGCGCTACTCCCCGAACCTGGTACGACCTGGTCAGACAGCGGCTCCGCCCGGAGTCGGAGCGTCCCGTCGCCGCGCGTGAGGCGGTCCACCACTGCCGCAAGGGTGGCAGCGTCTTCCTGCTCGGGTCGTACGCGGCAGGGGTGGACAAGTTCCCGCTCGGCGCGGTGATGGACAAGGGCCTGACGCTGCGTGGCGCGCAGCAGCACGGACACCGCTACATCCCGATGCTGCTCGAACGGATGGCCCGGGGCGAGATCGTCACCGAGCAGTTCGCGACGCACACCATGCCCCTCGACGCGGCGCCGCACGGCTACGCGATGTTCCAGCAGAAGACCGACGGCTGCGTACGAGCCGTCTTCGAGCCCACTCACTGACCAGTTCACGCCGCCGCTGGCGTCCCGACAGCATCAGTCCTTCGGCGAGCCTGCATCGAGTTGGGCGAGCAGCGTACGCGGTGCGACCGTCCGGTACCCGTCCTCGATGACCTCGGCGAGTTCGGCCGCGTCGATACCGGTGTCGAGACGTACGCCGACCCAGCCGCGATGCCCCACGTAGGGCGGGCGGAAGTAGATCTGCGGCTCCGATGCGATCAGCTCCGCCGCGGAGCCGGGCGGCGCGGCGCACCACAGATGGGGGAACTCGTTCTGGTGGTGGCCGTCGGGCCAGACCTGTGCGAAGGACTTCTTCCCCCGGATGAACCAGGCCGGTGTGCCGTGACTCAGGCGCTCGCTGACATCGGGCAGATCCCGGCACACCCGGCGGATCGTGGTCACCATGTCGGTCATCGACTCACCGTACGCGAAGGAATTGATCCACTTGGTTCGCCGGACCGGGGGCGAGGGGCGCGAGCGGGCGCGCCTGGTCGATCCGATCAAGTAGTTGTACTCTCAACTAAATTCCCGTCCGCCCGTTGGGGCGCTACGGCGACGAAAGGACCACGCTGCGTGTCTTCCGCCAATCGCCGATCCACGGCCAAGCGCTCCTCCACCCGGCGGCCCGCCCGCCGCGCCGGTCGGCGGCGCTGGATCTCCGGTGCCGCCGCGCTGGTCGCCGTCGGCCTCGTCGCCGCGCTCGTGTGGGTCTTCGTCCGTCCCGACGAGGCCGGGTCGGGGACGAGGCCACCACAGAGCGCCCTCGGTGCGGGCACCCGGATGGGCCCGGTCGAGTTGCGGACCGACGACCTCGACGGTCTGCGCGAGTTCTACACCAGGGGCGTCGGCCTTAGCCCGGTCAGTCAGGGCGCCCGGGAGGTCACGCTCGGCCGCGACGGCGTGCCGCTGCTACGCCTCGCCGTCGCGGACGCGCCGGCCGACGACCCCCGGCAGGCCGGCCTGTACCACTCGGCGTTCCTCTTCCCGGACGAGGCCGCCCTCGCCCGGGCCCTGGTGGACACCGCGACCGTCGCGCCCAACGCCTTCCAGGGAGCCTCCGACCACCGCGTCAGCCAGGCCTTCTACTTTGCCGACCCGGACGGCAACGGGGTCGAGCTGTACGTGGACCGGCCCCGCGACCAGTGGCGCTGGGAGGACGGACAGGTCGTCATGGGCAGCACGGCGATCGACCCGAACGCCTTCATCCGGACCCACCTCGACCAGGGTGCCACCGGCCCGGGCGCCGCCGTCACGATGGGGCACGTCCACCTGCGCGGTGGCGACCTCAAGCAGGCCGAGTCCTTCTACGCCGACACCCTCGGCTTCGCCGTCACGTCCCGCACCGACGGCGCGTTGTTCCTCGCCGCCGACGGCTACCACCACCACCTGGCGGTCAACATCTGGTCCTCCGCCGGTGCCGGCGCCCGGCCCGACTCCCTGGGCCTGCGCTCCGTCGCCGTGCACGTCACCGACACCGGCGAACTCGACGCGTTGGCGCAACGGCTGACCGCCGCCGACGTCGCCTACGAACGCGCCGACGCCTCGATCACCGTCCACGATCCCTGGGGGACCCGCGTCGTCGTCAGCGCGGTGGCCGGCGCCGAGAACGACACGGCCTGACCACGGCTCAGCTCCGGGCCCGCAGCTGAGCCGAGGCCGGGCGACGCGGTCGGCGGACCGCGCCGCCCGGCGGCCGGAGCGCCGCCGGCACGAGCTGTTTCGACGGCGCTCCGGGGTCACCAGCGGGTCGGCGGTGGCGGCGGTACGACCGGCGGGCGGTCGTCGCAGGTGATGGTGTTCGGCAACTGCCAGGCGGCGAGCCAGCCCCCGTCGTTGCCACCGAGGTCGGTGAGGCTGAACTCGGAGCCGGCCGGGGTGAAGTGGAACGAACCGCAGTTGTTCACCCCCACCGCGCCCACGTTGCGGGCGTCCACGTTCTGGAAGGACGCGGAGCCGGCGGTACGGGCACTCACCACCGACGTGCCGGTGCCGTCGACCCGGATGTCCCGGAAGTGGACGTTGCTGATCGAGTAGAGATCCTTCACCCCCCACTCGCTGACCAGCATGATCGCGTTGTAGGTGCTGTCCAGGTACGCGTCACCGGTCACCTCGATCCGCGCGTCGATGCTGCGGTCCAGGGCGTAGAGCCAGATCGCGCCGAGGCCGATGTTCCAGTTCAGCTCGTACGTGCCGGCCCGGGCGGTGGTGTTGTTGGTGATCCGCAGGTGTCCGGTGAACGGTTCCGCGCCGAAGCGGGACCCGACCTGGATGGCGCTGCCCTCCCGGACCGGGTCGGCGATCAGGTTGTTCGAGACGGTGTTGTCCGTCCCGCCGTAGATCGCGATGCCGTTGGCCAGCACCGGTGACTGCACGGTGTTGCGGTCGAAGGTGTTGCGGGCGTTCGCCGTCGCCTCCGACCACATCGCGAGGCCGTCGTCGCCGGTGTTGCGGACGAAGTTGTCGGCCACCAGCGAGTCGGTGACCCCGGTGTGGAAGTTCAGCGCGTCCGCGATCTGGTCGACGATGATGTTGTTGGTGATCCGTACGTTGCGCATCGGGCCGTCGAGCCAGATGCCGACCTTGGTGTGCCGGATGTGCAGTCCGTCGAAGGTGGAGTCGTTGAACGCGCCGCCGATGCCGTTGACCTGGTCGGTGTCGATGCGTTCCCGGACGTCGCCGGAGATCGCGAAGCCGGAGAGGTGCACGTTGCGGCTGCCGCCGTCGGCGGCGTCCCGGCCGTAGAAGCCGACCCCGGTGTGCACCGAACCGTCCGGAGCCGGGGTGGGCAGCGCGACCTCGCGGCCCTGGATGATCGTGTACCAGTTGCCGGCGCCCTCGATCGTCACGTCGTCGACGATGATGTGCCGGTTCACCTGGTAGGTGCCCGGCGGGAGGTAGACGGGCAGCTTCTTGCGCTTGGCGTACGCGATCGCCCGTTCGATGGCGGAGGCCGAGTCGCGGCGCCCGGTGGGGTCGGCGCCGAAGGTCAGCGCGTTCGCCGCGCGCAGCCGCACCCGGGGCGGACCGACCAGCTCCGAGTCGAGCAGGTCGATGACCGTCCAGGCGGCGTTGCTGCGGATCGGCACGGTGAGCCGGATGCGGTCGCCGGCCCGGTACGTGCGCCCGAGCAGCAGCCGCTGCTCATCGTAGAAGTGGCTGGGCCGGAACGGCTTGGTGATGCTCGGGTACGGCGTGGTCTCGGCCGGGACGCACGAGCACTCGGTAATCCACCAGTCCGGGTGCAGCAGGTCGGCATCGGGGTCGTTGGTGAACGGGTACTGGTTGTAGAGCCAGGCGTACTGCGAGGTCAGGGTCATGGTCCGGAGCCGCTTGCCGTTGGCCGCGACGTCCAGTGGCGCGGTGATGCCGCCGCCGGTGGGCGCGTCCGGGATGCTGTAGCGCACGGTGATCGCGTTGGCCGCCGCGGGCAGGGTGAACTCGACGTACTGGCCGGGCAGCAGCTTCACCGCCCGCCGGCCGCTGGCCTCCGACGGCAGCGTGTACGCCGTCCGGTCGGGGCCGATCACCTCGCCGTTGGTCCGCGCGTTCTCCGCCTCCTGTTCCAGGAAGGCAGGCCGGTGCCGATCGGGCCGCCGTGGAAATTCACAGAGCTACCGGGCAGCTTGTGATCGGCAAAGACCAGGGCAGGCACATTTGGATGCGACCAGACACTCTCGACAGAGCGCTCGTCGCGCATAAGTGTGTAGATCACGTCGGGGTTGAAGGTATCAACCGCAAGGTGAACACGCGTCATGTACTGGACAATAGCTGCCGTATGGTTACCGAGCGGCTCAAAGGGGTGATTCGTAATCAAGTCGCCGCGCCGGCCCACGGGTGCCAAGAAGAACTGGCCGACGACCGGGGTCGGCGGACCGCTCGGGGGATCTGCCACTATCGCTCGCATGACGGGGGTCGAGGAACCACTGCGTACGGAGCCGGTTGCGGAGTTCCGCTCCGACCCGGAGCGGTTGGGTGGCAGGTACTGGCGGCTCTGGTCGGCGTCGGCGGTGTCGAACCTCGCCGACGGGATCGTCAAGATCGCTCTGCCGCTGGTCGCGGTCGGCTACACCGGCTCGCCGGTGCTGGTCGCCGGGGTGGCGGCGGCGTTCAGCCTGCCGTGGCTGCTGTTCGCGCTGCCCGCCGGCGCGCTCGTCGACCGGCTCGACCGGCGTCGGGTGATGCTGGCCGCCAACACGTTGCGCGCGGCCCTGTTCGGGGCGATGGCGCTGGCGGTGGCGCTCGACGCCGGATCGATCTGGCTGCTCTACGTGGTGGCGTTCGGCGCCGGTGTCGCCGAGACCCTGTACGACACCTCGGCCCAGTCGATCCTGCCGCAGCTCGTCCCGCGCGAGGTGCTGCCCCGGGCCAACGGGCGGCTGCACGCCGTCGAGTTGGCCGCCAACCAATTCGTCGGCCCGCCACTCCGGCTTCCTGGTGGCCGGTGGCGTGGCCGTCGCCCTGGCCGGGCCGGCGGGGCTGTGGGCGGTCGCGGTCGCGGCGCTGCTCCTGGTCGGCGGCCGGTTCCGGGTCGAGCGGGACGGCCGCAGCACCCTGCGGGCCGATATCGCCGAGGGGCTGCGCTTCCTCTGGCGGCACCGGCTGCTGAGCACCCTGGCGACGATGGTGGGCGTCAGCAACTTCATCACGAACGCCATCTTCGCGGTGCTGGTGCTCTATGCGGTCGGCCCGGGTTCGGCGATCGGGCTCACCGAGCCCGGGTACGGGATCCTCCTGACCACCATCGCCGCCGGCATCGTGCTCGGGTCGCTGCTCGCCGGGTGGATCGAGCGCCGGCTCGGCCGGGCCCGCGCGCTCGGGGTGTCCGTGGTCGCCATGGCGGCGGTGGTCGGCGTGCCGGCGTTGAGCACCAACCCGTTCGTGCTCGGCGCGGTCTTCTTCGGCGGCGGGATACTGCTCGCCGCCTGGAACGTGATCACGATTTCGCTGCGCCAGCGGATCACCCCGGACCGGCTGCTCGGCCGGGTCAACAGCAGCTACCGGCTGCTCGCCTGGGGCAGTATGCCGGTCGGCGCGATAGTCGGCGGTCTGCTGGCCGAGGCGTTCGGCCTCCGCGCGGTCTTCGCGATCATGGGAGTGCTAGCGCTCACCCTGCTGCTCGGCATGCTCCGGGTCACCGACGCCGCCATCCATGCGGCCGAACGCGACGCAGCCGCGATCTAAGATCGTGACTGCCATCGCGGGCGTGGGTATCGCCCGGGCACCGACAGGAGAACCGGGTGAACAGACGTACGCAATGGGTCCTCAGCGCTCTCGCCGTGCCGCTTGTGGTGTTGGCCGGGTACGGCCTGACCTGGGTGGGGCAGACGCCGCAGCAGCAGGCGGCCGAGGCGGTGAGCGGCACCGTCGGGGAGTACCCGTCGATGACCGCGCTGCGCAAGGTCGAGCAGGAGGGCGTCGCCTTCGACCTCACCTGGACGATCACCAACTCGCCGCTGATCGTGGTCGCCCCGCACGGCGGTGCGATCGAGCTGCGGACCAGCGAGATCACGAGTGCGATCGCCGGCACCGAGCACACCCAGTGCCAGTTCAAGGGCAAGCTGCCCGCTGGTCACAACTTCCCGCGACTGCACGTCACGAGCGAGCGGTGGGACGTCGAGGAGTGCCTGATCCTGATCGGCCAGCGGACCCATGCGCTGTCGATCCACGGCACGTCCAAGGCGTCCAAGATCGCCTACGTGGGTGGCCGGGACACCGCGGCCGGTGTCGAGTTGGCGACCGCCCTGCGCGCCGCCGGCTTCACCGTCGTCCAGCCCGCACCCGCCGACATCGCCGGCACGTCGGTCAACAACTTCGTCAACAAGGACGCCGACGGTGCCGGCGTCCAGCTTGAACTGACGACGGACCTGCGCATGGAATTGTTCCCGACCAAGGACGGTCCGCCCTCGACGCGTGGGCAGGCGTTCGTCGACGCCGTGCGGAGCGTCTACTCCTTCGACTAGTCGAACAGGACGACCGTGCGGGCACCCTCGCCCCGGGCCATCCGGGCGAGCGCCTCCGGCGCCTCGTCCAGGATGGCCCGGTCGGTGACCAGGAAGGCGAGGTCGAGGCTGCCGTCCAGCACCGCCCGGGCCAGTTCGGGTACGTCCCGGTCCGGGTCGGAGGAGCCGTAGACCGAGGAGCGCAGCGTCCGGGCGGAGTGGAAGATGTCCAAAGCGCTCAGGCCGAGGATGTCGTCCCGCCCGCCCATGCCGACCACGATGACCTGGCCACCCCGGCGGGCGGCCCGCCAGGCGGTGCGGATGGTCTTGGCCAGCCCGACGCACTCCACCGCGTGGTCGACGCCGCGCTTGCCGGTCAGTGCCCGGACGGACCGGCTGAGGGTGTCGTCGGCGAGCAGGAAGTCGGTGGCGCCCGCGGCGGCGGCCAGGTCGGCCTTTGCCGGTGAGACGTCGACGGCGATGACCGTGGCGGCGCCGGCCGCGCGGGCGGCGGCCACCGCGGACAGGCCGACGCCGCCGAGGCCGATCACGGCGACCGAGTCGCCAGGGGCGACCCCGGCGGTACGGCGGATCGCGCCGACGCCGGTGAGCACCGCGCAGCCGAGCAGCGCGGCGGCGGCGAACGGCAGCTCGGCCGGTACGCCCACCACGGCCTCCTGCGGCACCAGCACCTGCTCGGCGAGGGCGCCGAGGCCGAGCGTGACGTGCAGTGGTTCGCCGTCGATGGTGTGGCCCCGGGTGGCGCCCGGCGCGCCGGAGCGTTCGCACAGCCAGGGCTCGCCGTGCCCGCAGTACCAGCAGGCCCGGCACGGCGGCGCCCAGTTCAGCACCACGTGGTCGCCGACCGCGACCCGGTCGACGCCGTCGCCGACCTCGGCCACCACCCCGGCCGCCTCGTGCCCGAGCAGCAGCGGGTACGGCGCGGTCAGCGTGCCGTCGACCATGGACAGATCGGAGTGGCAGACGCCCGCCGCCCGGATCCGTACCCGTACCTGGCCGGGACCGGTGGCCGGCAGGTCGACCCGCTCGACCCGGGGCGGCGTGCCGGCGGCCCGGGCGACCAGGCCCCTCATCGCTGGATCGCCTTCACTTCGCAGAACTCCTCCAGCCCGTGGTGGCCCAGCTCCCGCCCGAGGCCGGACTGCTTGTAGCCGCCGAACGGGGCCAGCGGGTTGAACGGTGCGCCGTTGATGTCGACGGCGCCGGTGCGCAGCCGCCGGGCCACCCGCAGCGCCCGTTCCTCGTCGCCGGACCAGACCGCACCGGCCAGCCCGTACCGGGAGTTGTTGGCCACCGCCACGGCGTGCTCGTCGTCGTCCACCGGGATGACCGCGAGGACCGGCCCGAAGACCTCCTCCTGGGCCAGCGCGCTGTCCGGGTCGACGTCGGCGATCACCGTCGGGGCGACGAACCAGCCCTGCTGGGGGAGCGGGGCGTCGGGCCCGCCGGCGATCAGCCGGCCGCCGTCGGCCAGGCCCCGGGTGATGTGGTCAAGGACCCGGTCCCGTTGCTGCGCGGAGACCAGTGGGCCGAGGCGGGTGCCCGGGTCGAGCGGATCGCCGAGATGGTAGCCCTCGGCCGCCTTGGCGGCCAGGTCGAGGGCCTCGTCGTACCGGGCGCGCTGCACCAGCATCCGGGTCCAGGCGGTGCAGGTCTGCCCCGAGTTGAGGAAGGCGTTGCCGACGCCCACCTTGACCGCGGTGGCCAGGTCGGCGTCGTCGAGGATCACGTTGGCCGACTTGCCACCCAGCTCCAGCGCGACCCGGGCGATCCGGTCGGCGGCCAGGTGCGCGATCCGCCGGCCGGTGGTGGTGGACCCGGTGAAGGAGACCAGGTCCACGTCGGGGTGCCCGGCGATGGCCTCGCCGACCACCGGACCGGTGCCGGTGACCAGGTTGACCACGCCCGGCGGCAGGCCGGCGGCGTGGATGGCGTCGAAGAGCAGGTACGCGGTCAGCGAGGTCAGCTCGCTCGGCTTCAGCACGACGGTGCAGCCGGCGGCGAGCGCGGGCGCGAGCTTGGCCACGATCTGCTGCAGCGGGTAGTTCCACGGGGTGATCGCACCGACCACGCCGACCGGTTCGCGTACCACCAGGGAGTTGCCCACGGCCTGTGGTGCCGGCGGTCGTGCGGCCAGGTCGACGTAGCCGCGCAGCACGGTCAGCGGCAGGCCGGTCTGGACCCGGGTGGCCACCTTGAGCGGGGTGCCGAGTTCCAGCACGACGGTGCGGGCGATGTCGTAGGCGCGGGCGGTCAGTTCGGCGTGCAGCCGGTCGAGGTGGGCGGCCCGGTCGGCCGGGTCGGTCGCCGCCCAGCTGTCGAACGCGGCCCGGGCCGCGGCCACCGCCCGGTCGACGTCGTCGGCGGTGCCGGCCGGCACCGCCCCGACCACCTCCTCGGTCGTCGGGTTGTGCACCTCCAGCGGCGGCTGACCGCCGGCCGGGACCCAGCGTCCGTCGAGGTAGAAGTCGGTCCGTACGAGATCCATGCGCCCCTCACCTCGCCTAAAACTAGCGGTGCAAGTTTGGACTCTAGTACGCCTCGCCCGTCGGCGGGAGAGGCGGCAGCGGGCCGACCGTACGCTCGTAGGTGCGCGCCAGCCCATCGATCAACGTGTCCAGGCCGAGGGTGAACGCGCCCTCGTCGACGCGTTGCTGGTGCTCGGCGAGGCGGTGGGCCTGGCTCAGGTGCGGGTACTGGTCGGCGTACAGCCCTGGGTCCTCGACGAAGCCACGGGCGAACGAACCCAGCGCCGAGCCGGCCACGAAGTACCGCATGAGCGCGCCGATGTGCGTCGCCCGGGCCGGTGGCCAGCCCGCCTCGACGAGTCCACCGTAGACGGCGTCGGCCATGGCCAGCGCCGCCGGGCGCCGCCCCGGCCCCTGCGCCAGGTGCGGCACGATGTTCGGATGGGCGGCCAGGGCCGCCCGGTAGGAGTGCCCCCAACGGCGCAGCGCCTCCCGCCAGTCGACCTCGCCGAAGTACTCGACGAGCGCGATGACGGCGAACCGGGCCCACAGCGGC
>NZ_JBFBAO010000092.1:0-19275 GCF_040682255.1 Micromonospora sp. NPDC051296
CGGCGGACGTCGCCGCGGGTGCGTACACCTCGACGCTGACCCTGTCGCTGTTCGAGTGATGGACTGGTGAGGGGGCTGCGGCGACGTGGCCCCCTTCACCGCCACCCCTTTCTGTGCCGGAGGACCCGCCATGATCCGAACTGTGCCCCGAGTGCTGCCGCGGCTGCTTGCCGCGCTGGCCGCGGTGCTGGTGACCGTGCCGATCGCGCCCACCGCCGCAGTGGCGGAGCCGACCGGCCCGACGGTGACCTGGTCGGTGCAGCCAGCCGACCAGAAGGGCCCGGACGGCCGCCGGTGGATCGAGGCCACGCTCGACCCGGGTCAGGTAATGACCGAGCATCTGGCGGTGCGCAACTTCAGCGACTCCCCGGTGGTCTTCGCGTTGAAGGCGGCCGACGGTTACCTCACCGACAAGGGACGCTTCAACATGCTGCCGTCCAGCGAGAAGTCGGTGGACGGCGGGACCTGGATCGACGTGCAGGAGAAGGTCACCGTCGGGGCCAAGCAGACCAAGGTGGTGCCGTTCACCATCACCGCACCCGACGACGCCACGCCGGGCGACCACCCGGCCGGTATCGCGGCGACGGTCACCAGCACCGGCGGCACGGTCGCCGTCGAGAGCCGGGTCGGCTTCCGGGTCATGCTCCGGGCCAGCGGCACCGTCATCGCCGCCGTGGCGATCAGCGACCTCACCGCCAACTACCACCCCTCGTGGAACCCCTTCTCCACCGGTCGCATCGAACTCAGCTACACCGCCAACAACGATGGCAACGTCGCGGTGACCGGGAACGGCCGTACCACCGTCACCGAACTGTTCGGCCTGCTGGAACGGAACGCCCCCGCCGAGGTCGAGGAACTACTCCCCGGCGGCAGCCGCGACATCAACACCCACGTCACCGGAATCTGGGGACTGGGCCCGCTACGCACAACCGTCGACGTGACCCCCGCCATCGTCAGCGGCAACCCGGCCGACGCCGACATCCGGCAGACCACGACCACCGTCACGGTCTGGACCTTTCCCTGGTCGCAACTGGCCCTCGTCGCCATCCTCGTGGCGCTCGTCCTCGCCGTCCGGTTCATCGCCCGGCGACGCCGGCAGCGGCTCGCGCAACTGCTCGCCAAGGCCCGAGAAGAAGGCCGGGCAGAGCGTCGGGAAGCCACGGCCGTAGGCCGCTCGGCGACGTCCTCCTGACGCACCGAAGGTCGCCCGTATTGGTGCCGCCGCTCCGCCGGCTGGCCAATCGAATACCCCCCGGCAGCCTGCTCGGCGGCCGGCTCGCCGGACCGGTCCCGGCCGAGCTGCTGCGCAAGGCGTTCGGCTGGTTCGTGGTGCTGATGGGCGCGTCCGTCCTCGCCCAGCAGCTGCCCGCCGAACTGCGGGCCAACCCGCTGCTCTGGGCCGCCGCCGTGGTGGCCGCCGCCACGCCGGTCACCGTGCTGATCTGGCCTGGCCGCCGCGCACGGGTCACCCGGCCGGCGGCTCCTCGGGGCTGATCGGCAGCAGGACGCGGAACACGGTGTCTCCGGGAACGCTCGACACCCGGACGTCGCCGTGGTGCTTGTTGACCACGATCCGGTAGGAGATGTCCAGCCCCAGGCCGGTCCCCTCGCCGACCGGCTTGGTGGTGAAGAACGGCTCGAAGATGCGGGGGCGGATCACCTCCGGGATGCCCGGGCCGGTGTCCGCGATCTCGACGATCAACTGGTCGTCCAGGCGACCGGTGCGGACGGTCAGGGTGCCCGCATCGCCCATCGCGCCGAGCGCGTTGTCGATCAGGTTGCTCCACACCTGGTTAAGTTCGGCGGCGTACGCCGGGATCTCCGGCAGGCTCCGGTCGTACTCCTTGACGACCCGGACCCCGGCGGGGACCTTCGCCTTGAACATCACCAGCGTGGCGTCGAGCAGCTCGTGCACGTCCACCACCTGGTAGGGCGCCCGGTCCAGCTGGGAGTACTGCTTGGCCGCGCCGACCAAAGTGGAGATTCGGATGGCCGCGTCCGCGATCTCGCGCATCAGCAGCTCGGTCTCCACCGTGTAGGTCAGCCACCGCACCGCCGGCTCCAGGTCCTCGGCACCTACCGCAACCCCGACCCGTTCCAGCCAGTCGATGTCCAGCCCGGCGCTGACCAGCGTCGGCGCCAGCTCCCAACCAGCGGTCATGCCCTGGTCGTCCAGCCAGTCGGTCAGCTCGTCCTCGGCGTCGCTGGTCTCCATGGGCGACATCGGCCGCGCCTTCGCCATTCGCTCGACCGCCTCTTCCTGCAGCGCCACGAGGGCGTGCAGCCGCCGGCTGTCGATCCGGCCGTCGGCGATCAGGGCGAGCTTGTGCCGCATCCCGGCGATCCGCTCCCGCAGGCTGGAGGTGGCCCGCACCGCCGCGCTCGCCGGGTTGTTCAGCTCGTGGGTCAGCCCGGCCGACAGGGAGCCCAGGGCCAGCAGACGCTCGCGCTCGCCGACCAGGGTCTGGGTGTCCCGCATACCGACGAACATCCCCTCCAGCAGATGCATCGCCATCGGGAACCAGGAGCGCACCGCGTGCGCGAACTTCTCGGCGGGCAGCACGAAGAACTCGGCGTCGGTGAGGGCCCACATGCTGTTGCGGTACTGCCGGTCGTCGCCCAGGTACGCCTGGGTCGCGCCGCCGTACACGCCGCGCTGGGCGGTGCGGTTGATCTCCACCTGGTCGCCGTGGACCGTCCGGCAGAGCCGTACCGTGCCGTCGAGCAGGACGAAGAAGCACTCCGCCGGATCACCTTCGGCGTAGACCAGGTCACCGGCGTTTCGCCGCTCGACCCGGCCCTGCTCGGCCAGCCAGGTCAGCTGGTCGGCGTCGAGCGACTCGAACAGGAACAGCGTGCGGACCTCCTCGGGAGCCAACCGCTGCGGCGCCCGGCCACCGGCCTCCGCAGCCGGCGTCCCGGTGGTCACTGTGCCTCCAGGTACCGGTGCACCAGCGACACGGCCATCGCGCCCTCGCCGACCGCGGAGGCCACCCGCTTGACCGACGCCGCGCGTACGTCACCGGCGGCGAACACCCCCGGCACGCTCGATTCGAGGTGGTACGGGTCGCGCGGCAGCGGCCAGCCCGGTGGTCGGCGCCCCCCGGTGACCAGGTCCGGTCCGGTGATCACGAATCCCTTGTCGTCGCGGACCACGGTGCCGTCCAGCCACCCGGTCCGCGGCTCGGCCCCGATGAACACGAACAACCAGGACGTGTCCACGTCCCGCTGCTCGCCGGTGCGGGTGTCCCGCAGCGTCAGCTGTTGCAGGTGCTCGCCGCCCGCGGCAGCCACCACCTCGGTGTGCGGGTGCACGATCACCTGGTCGATGCGGGCGAGCTGGTCGATGAGGTACCGGGACATCGACGCGGTGAGGTCCGCGCCGCGGATCAGCACGTGCACCCGTTCGGCGAAGCGGGAGAAGTACGCCGCCGCCTGTCCCGCCGAGTTCGCCCCGCCCACGATGTACACGTCCTGGCCGACGCAGCTGGGCGCCTCGCTGGCGGCCGAGCCGTAGAAGACGCCCCGGCCGGTGAAGTCGGTCAGGCCGGGCGCGCCGAGCATCCGGTACGACACACCGGTCGCCAGCACCACCGCGTGCGCGGCGAGCGTCGCACCGTCGCTGAAGCGCAGCAGCCGCGCCGAGCCGGCCTCCTCCAGACCGACCACCTCCCGGGTGCTGAGCAGCTCCGCGCCGAACTTCAACGCCTGCCGGCGGGCCCGGTCGGTGAGCTGTGCCCCGGAGACGCCGTCCGGAAAGCCGAGGTAGTTCTCGATCCGGCTGCTCTGCCCGGCCTGTCCGCCGGTGGCCAGCCGCTCCACCAGCACGGTCCGAAGACCTTCCGACGCGCCGTACACGGCCGCCCCCAGCCCGGCCGGACCGCCCCCGACGACCACCAGGTCGTAGAAGTCCGCCGCCGGAGCGACGGTCAGACCGACCAACCCGGCCAGCTCCGCCTCCGACGGCGCCACCAGCGCCTTGCCGTCGGCGGTGACCACCAGCGGAACGTCGCTCGCGGTTACCCCGGCCGCCGCGAGCAGCCGGCCGGCCTCCGGGTCGTCCACCAGCAGCCACCGGTACGGCACCAGGTTGCGGGCGAGGAAGTCGCGTACCGCGAAGGACTCGGCGGACCAGCGGTGACCGACCACCCTGATCTCCGTCGAACCCGCGTCCGGGCTGGCCGACCACGCCTCCAACAACGCGTCGACGACCGGGTAGAGCTTCTCCTCCGGCGGGTGCCAGGGCTTGAGCAGATAGTGGTCGAGGTCGACCAGGTTGATCGCGTCGATCGCGGCGCCGGTGTCCGCGTACGCGGTCAACAGCACCCGTCGTGCCGCCGGGAAGAGATCCATCGCGGCTTCCAGGAACTCGATGCCGGTCATCTCCGGCATCCGGTAGTCGGCCAGCAGCAGTGCCACCTGCTCGCCGCGCAGCTTGACCTCCCGCAGCGCCTCCAGCGCCTCCGGCCCGGAACCGGCGCGAACCACCCGGTACCGGTCGCTGTAGCGGCGGCGGAGGTCCCGGGCGACCGCCCGGGAGACCGCCGGGTCGTCGTCGATCGAGAGAATCACCGGGTTCGCCATGCGCCCATGAAACCACGCCGACGTTTCGACGCCACCGTCCGTGAGCTGCGCTACATCCAAGCCCGCCGGACCTCCGCCCCGGTCTCACATCAACGGCCGCCACCAGGCAGCCCTGCCGCAGCGGAACGGCGGGCGGCCCCGAGCCGTCGGATGGGCGACAGGCGGCCCGGCAACGATTGCGCTTGCCTCGCGCGCCTGTATCGGTGACATCGGGTGAGGGACGGAGCGTGCATGGAGGACGTGGAGGTGTCGGTGCTCGGCCCGCTGCGGTTGCGGGTCAACGGCGCAGAGGTCAAGGTCGGCGGGCCACGACCGCGCGCCGTGCTGGCGCTGCTGGTGGCGGCGGGCGGGCGGGCGGTGCCCGCGTCGACGTTGATCGAGCAGGTCTGGCCGGACAGCCCGCCGCCGGCGGTGAGCAACACCCTGCAGGGGTACGTCGCGCTGCTGCGCCGGCTGCTCGAGCCGGGCCGGGCCGCCCGCGCCGCCGCCCGGCGGGTGGTCTGGAACGGCTCCGGGTACGCGCTACGCCTGCGCCCCGCCAGTGTCGACGCCGACCGGTTCGAGCGGGTTGCGGTCGAGGCGCACGCGGCCCTGGTGGCGAACCGCCCAGGTGCGGCGGCCACGGCGCTGGATGCGGTGCTGCCCTCCTGGCGTGGCCGCCCGTACGAGGACATCGTCGATGCCCCGCCCCTGCTCGTCCACGCCGCCCGGCTGGAGCGGATCCGAGCCACGGCGGTCGCCGACCGGCACGCCGCCAGCATCGCCCTCGGCGAGCACTCCGCCGCCATCGCCCCACTCGCCACGCTGGTCGAGGAGACCCCGCTGGATGAGCGGCTGTGGGAACTGCTGGCGCTGGCGCAGTACCGGGCCGGCCGGCAGGGCGATGCGCTGGCCACCCTGCGCACCGCCCGTCACCAGCTGGCCGAGGAACTCGGCATCGACCCGGGCGACCGGCTGCAGCAGCTGGAGTCGGACATGCTGGCCCAGGCGCCCGGGCTGGGCACCGCCGCCGATTCCGCCGCGATCCGGGTCACCGGCGCCCCGCCGCCGGGCCGACTCCCCGCACCGGTGGACGAGCTGGTCGGGCGGCGAACCGAGCTGGCCGACCTGGCCGACCTGCTGGCGCGGCACCGACTGGTCACCCTGGTCGGGCCGGGCGGGGTGGGCAAGACGCGGCTCGCGCTGGATCTGGCCCGGGCCGCCCCGCCCGCCGCGACCGGGCCGTGGCTGGTCGAACTGGCCCCGGTACGCGATCCGAAGCTGGTGGCGGCGACGGTGGCCGGCGCGCTGGGTCTGGTCGGCATCGAGAGCCTCGACACGCTCGCCGCCGTGCTGCACGGCTGGGAGGCACTGCTCGTGCTCGACAACTGCGAGCACCTGGCGGAGGAGACGGCTCGGCTGGTCGCCACCCTGCTCGGCACCGCCCCGGGGATCCGGGTACTGGCCACCGGCCAGCAGCCGCTGCGGGTGGCCGGTGAAGTGGTCGCCGAGGTGGGCCCGCTACCGCTGCCGGATGCGGTGGAGCTGTTCGTCAGCCGGGCCCGGGCCGCCCGGCCGGGCTGGCGGATCAAGGACGCCGACCGACGGTTGGTCCGGCGGATCTGCGCGGCGGTGGACGGCCTGCCGCTCGCGGTGGAGATCGCCGCGGCGCGCTCCCGGGTCCTGCCGCTGGACGTGCTCGCCGCCAGCCTGGCCGACCGGTCGACGCTGCTGGCCGGCGGCCGGCGCGACGGTCCCGTCCGGCACCGTTCCCTCACCGCCGCCCTCGCCTGGGGGTACGACCTGCTCGAACCGGAGGAGCAGCGACTGCTCCGGACGGTCAGCGTCTTCTCCGGTGGGTTCACCCTCGACGCGGTCGCCGACCTGGCCGGGCGGCTCGACGCCGGGCCGACTGACGCGCAGGATTCCCGGCCGGCCGACGCGGAGGTGTCCACCGTGGACCTATCCGGCACCGTGCTGCGGGTCGGCGACCTCACCGACCGCTCGCTGGTGCTCCGCGATCGCGACGACCGGTACCGGCTGCTGGAGCCGGTCCGCGCCTTCGCCGAGCAGGCGGCGCAGCCCGCGGAGCGAGCCGCGGCCCGCCGTGCCCATCTGCTCTGGATGCGCGACCTGGCGGAAACCGCCGAGACGGGGATGGTCAGCGGCCGGGCCGCGTGGTGGACCGCCCGGATGGGCGCGGAACGGGACAACGTCCGGGCCGCCTTCGCCACCGCCCGGGAAGCCGGGGACACGGTGACCGGCCTGCGGCTGGTCGGGGCGCTGATCTGGTTCTGGTACCGATGGGGAGCGATCGACGAGGGCGGTGGGCTGCTCGGCGAACTGCTGGAGTCCGCCGACCGGTCCGGCGACGTCGACTTCCGGCTCACCGCCCGCGCCCTGCTCGCCCGCGCCGGGCTGCGCTACCTCGCCGGTGACGTCGCTGCGGCGTACTCGCTGATGAGCGCCGCCGCCGCGCACGCCGAGCGGGCCGGCGACCAGGCCACCCGGGCCCGGTGCGGCGGCTACGCGGCGCACTTCGCGGTGCTGGCCGGCGACGACCCGCAGCGGGCGCTCGACCGGGCGGAGGCCGCGATGCGGCTGGCCGAGCAGACCGGGCTGGACTGGGTGCGGGCGGAGGTACGCACCTCGTTGGGGCTGGTGGTGCTCCTCACCCGGGGCGCGGAGGCGGCCGCCGGGCACCTCACGGACGGCTGGCGGACGGCGGTGGCCTGTGGTCACGACTTCGCCGCCAGCAATGCCGCCTGGTCCCTGATGCGGGCCGAGCTGGCCCGGGACCGGCCCGCCGCCGCGGCCGGACTCGGTGCGGCGACGCTGGCGCACCGGCAGGACGCGGGCGACGTCACCTCCTGGATGATGGTCGCCCACACCACGGCCGGCGCGCTGGCCCGGATCGCCGGCACCGGCGACGCGCCGGCCGGGCGGGACCCGGCGGTCGACGGCGCGACCGTGCTGGGCGCTCTCGACGCGATGTCGGCCACGCTCGGCTTCGACCCGGAACGCACCGATCCGGTGCATGCGCCGCAGGTACGCACCGCGCTGCGGGCGGCGGCGGGCCCCGAACCCTTCGCCGCCGCCGCCCGCCAGGGCCGTGAACTCGATCCCGGCCAGGTGACCGAGCTGCTGGCGGCGTACCAGCGGTGAGGGTGCTCACCTCGTCGACGGGGTGGCTGTCGCCTCCGGGAGCGCACGGAACACGATGGTCAGGCTGAACGAAGCCCCGTCGACCTGGTACGCGTAGCAGCCCGGACCGCCGACCGTCGTGGTGCCCGGCAGGTCGTTCGCCGGGTTGGTGAGCACTGCGTGGTGCCCATCGTCACGGGACTCGCCGAGGTAGGAGAACTGCGCCGCGGCGGTGCCCGGGCCGTCGATCCGCCCCGCCCGCACCAGCACCGGGCCGGTGTAGCCGGATCCGATCCACCGGACCTTCTTCACGTACCTGCCGTCCTGTTGCCGGTCCTCGTCGCGCAGCCGGAGCGCACCGTCGGTGAAGTAGTCGGCGACCGGGTAGAGCGGGCCGGGTCCGAGCACCCGGCCCGCTTGGTCGGGGTTGGACCAGCGATGCGGCTCGGTGACCGGGCAGGACTCACCGGGCGCCACGGTGGGCAACCGGAGCGGTGGCGCTGGGAACTCGCCAGCCGACTCCGACGGGGAGATCGTCGCCGCCGGGGTGGGTGCCCTCGGCGCCGGAGGCGCCCCGCCGTCACAGGCCGTCACCACCGACGCGAGCACCACCATCACCAGTATCCGGGCCAGTCTCACCACATCCGCAGTATCGACCGCTCGACATGGAATCCGCTGTCCCGCGCGGGGTTACACCCTGATTCGTACCTCTTGTCGCGGCTACGAAGGCCCGACCGCCGGGCCGGACCTGGCCCGATCGAGCAGGGCGCGGCGCTCGGCCTCGCCGGGCGTTCGGGCCGCCGCCGCGCGGAACAGCGCCGCCGCCCGCTGGCCGTCGCCCTGCCGGGCGACGAGGTCCGCCTCCACGGCGAGGGCCAGCGGATAGTCGTCGAGCGCGCCGCCGGCCCGGGCCTCGGCGAGCCGGGCCAGCCCGACCGCCGGTCCGTACGCGTATCCGTGCGCCACGGCCCGGTTGAGCGCGACCACCGGGGTCGGCTGGAGCCGGACGAGCTGGTCGTAGCACTCGGCGATCCGCCGCCAGTCGGTCTCCTCGGCGCGGGAAGCGGTGGCGTGGCAGGCCGCGATCCGGGCCTGCCACGCGTACGGGCCGTGGTGCGGCAGTCCACCGAGCAGGCGTACGCCTTCGGCGATCGCGGCCTGGTCCCAGCGCGACCGGTCCTGCTGGTCGAGCGGGACCAGGTCACCGTTCGGGTCCCGCCGGGCCGCGTGGCGGGAGTGCTGCAACAGGAAGAGCGCGAGCAATGCCAGCGCCTCCGACTGGTCCGGCATGAGGCGGACCAGCAGCCGAGCCAGCCGGATCGCCTCGTCGGCGAACGCCGGCTCCCCGTCCGCGTCGTATCCCTGAGTGAACAGCAGGTAGAGCACGGCCAGCACGCCGGGTAGCCGCTCGGTGAGGGCCGCGCCGCGCGGCACCCGGTACGGGATTCGCGCATCGGCGATCTTCGTCTTGGCGCGGGTCAGCCGGCGGGTCATCGTCGACTCGCTGACCAGGAAGACCCGGGCGATGTCGGCGGTCGGTACCGCACAGATCGTTCGCAGGGTCAGCGCGACCCGGGCCTCCAGCGCGAGCGCCGGATGGCAGCAGGTGAAGATGAGCCGAAGTCGGTCGTCCACGACCTCCTCGGCCGGTTCCGTGGTCGCGGCGGTGAGCGCCAGCACCGCCAGTTCGCGCAGCTTGCGCCGCTCGACCGAGGCCCGCCGCAGCACGTCGAGGACCCGGTTGCGGGCCACCGTCATCAGCCAGCCGCCCGGATTGGCCGGCACGCCCTCCACCGGCCAGCGGTCCAACGCCCGGGCCAGGGCCTCCTGCGCGCAGTCCTCGGCCAGGGTCCAGTCACCGGTGATCCGGATCAACGCCGCGACGATCCGCGGGTACGCGTCGACGGCCGTGGCCGCGACGGCCTGCGCCGCCGCGGCCCGGCCCGCCGCCGTACCCCCGTTGCCGTTCGTGGCCCGGTCGGCCGGTGCCCGACGAGCCGCGCCCCCGTTGGACCTCGCGGCTTGGTCCGGGTCGATCACTGATCGACGTCGGCGAACGGCCGGATCTCTATCCGACCGGCCCAGGCCATCGGGTGCGCGCGGGCGACCTCGATCGCCTCGTCCAGGTCCGCGCACTCCAGCAGGTCGAAGCCGACGATCATCTCCTTGACCTCGGCGAACGGGCCATCGGAGACGAGGAGTTGGCCGTTGCGAACCCGTACCGTGGTGGCGGCCGACGCCGGTGCCAGTTGGGCACCCTGCAGGCGCCGGCCGGCGGCGTCGTTCTCCGCCACCCACACCTCGACGTCGGGGTAGTTCCCGGGCTCCGGGTCCGGCTCCACGTCGGTGCAGACCAACATCATGTACTTCACGTCAGGGCCTCCCTGTTTCCATCATCGTGACGACGTTTCACCGTCATGACGAACGGCGGACCGGCCAACCGGACAGCCGGAGAACCTCATCTTCGACCCGACGGGGCCTCAACGACGACCGTCCGGCGCGGGCCGCCACATCGGCCTCAGCACCGGGCCGCCATCGGGCAGCGCCAGCGGTCGCCCGTGGTCGTGGAAGCCGTGGCGCAGGTAGAGCCGGCGGCTCTGCTCGGTGGAGGCTTCGAGGTACGTCGGCAGGCCCTCGGCGTCCGCGGCCCGCAGGCCCTCGGCGAGGATCGCGCCGCCGACGCCACGGCCCCGCAGGTCCGGCCGAACGCCCATCGACGCGAGATACACATGCGGATCCAGTGGGCGGTGGGCGTCCACCGTGTCGCTGACCGCCGCCAGCCGTTGCCCGACCGCGTCCACCTCGACCGGGAACTCCGCCAACTGCGCGGCCTGCCGGTGCCGGGCCGCGGCGTCGGCCAGGCTCAGCCACACCGACATCCCGACGATGGCACCGTCCGGCAGCTCGGCGACGATGACCTGGTCATCGCGGACCGCTACGGCCAGCAGTTCCTGGAACATCGGCACCGCGCGGGCGGCCCGGCCCGCCGGGTCGGGGATCACCCAGGACAGCACGGCCTCGTCGGCGAACGCGACCGCGCAGGCGGGCACGAGGACATCGGTCTCGGCGGGTACGGCGCGACGCACGCGCACGGCGGCAGCAGGGGACACCAGGGCCTCCTCGATATCGGGCGGGACACCCTCGATACTGGTCGGCCGGTACCGCGACGGGGAGTAGTTTCGTCACGTCGGTAGCGGTGACGAAAGTGGGCTGGATGGCCGGACCGGGGTGCGTCGAGTGCGGCACCGGCCTGCCGCCGCACTCCGGCCGGGGACGGCCCCGGCGCTACTGCTCGCGTAGCTGCCAGGCGCGGGCCTACCGCCGCCGTCGGGATCGGGGCCGTACCGCGCCGCACCGTGGGCCGGCCGGCACGCCGGGAGCAAACAGCGCCGCGACCACCCGGGACGAGCTGGTCCGCGTCGCGGTGCAGCTGGCCGACGCGGCCGGCCTGGACGCGGTGTCGGTACGCGCCGTCGCGCGCCGCGCCGGGCTCACACCGGACCGCGTCTACCGATGGGTACGCAACCGGGACGATCTGCTCGCCGCGATGGCCGAGCAGGTGCTCGGCGCCCGGCAGGCTCCCGACGATGTCCGCCGGACCCCACGCGAGCGGCTCGAACGATTCGCCCACCGGGAGTGGTCCCTCTACCGTCGGCATCCCTGGTTGCTGGCCGTCCTCGCGAGCACCCGCCCGCCGACCGGCCCGGCGGTGCTGGCGATGGTCGACGACACCGTGGGCGTCCTCATCGCCGCCGGGTACGACCCGCCCGACGCGCTCGCCGGATACCTAGCGCTGAGCGGTTACGTGCAGGGCATGGCGCTGCTGCACACCGCCGAGCACGCCGAGCGTGCGGCCGGCAACGCCAGCTGGGAGAGCTGGTGGTCACAGACCTTCGCCCGGCTGGAGCGCACCGGACGTACGCGCGGACGCCCCTGGCTGACCGCCGCCCGACCGACGTCGGACGAGGAGGTGGACCGGGAGTTGGCCCGCTGGTTCGAGTTCGGCCTGGCCCGCCTGCTGGACGGCCTGACTCTTTGACAGCGGGACCTGGGCCAGCCCCCCGGGCTGCTGGCGGACGCGCCGCGCAGCGCTCAGCCGAGTTCGCTGACCAGCCGCTCGCCCTCCGGCCAGGGGCCGAAACCGCTCGCACTGTCGAGGTGCCCGACGTCGCCCGCGTCCACCAGTTCGGCACCCCAGTCGTCGGCGAACTGCTCGAACTGGGCGAAGGTCGTGTAGGGGTCGGTGCGGCTGGCGACCAGCACGGTGCGGAACGGCAGCCGGCGGCGCGGCACCCGCCAGGGCAGGTCCGACGGGTCGTCCGGCTCGAATCCGTCGATGTACGGCGGCGTGACGAGCAGGGCGCCGCGTACCGGACCAGCGTGGTCGGCGGCCCACCCGACAGTGGTGATGCAGCCGGCGCTGTGCGCGATGAGTACCGCCGGCTCCGCCGACTCGCTGACCGCCGCGTGCAGCGCCGCCACCCGGTCTTTCAGGACCAGCGGCGGGCCAGGCGGCTCGGGCGCCCAGCGGTACTCCGGGTGAGCCTCGGCGAGCCCGCGCAGCCAGTGCTCCGGTCGGGGGATCCCTCGGCCCGGCACGAGCAGATGTCGGGTCACCTGGCCGACCGTAGCCCTGTGCCCGTCGCCCTGTCAGTCCCGAGCGTCACCGCGTCGCTGTTCCGGTTCGCCCCGGTCATGGTGCCGCTAGGCGGTTAGCGCGGAGACGGCGGCGGCGACGTAGAGGCAGCCGCCGAGACAGACCGCCGCTCCGGCGATCGCCGGCGTCCATGCCGACACGCTGGACGCCAGGGCCCACCTCTTGGTCTGGCCGGCCAGCAGCGCAGTGCCCCGGATGGTCAGCACTCCCACACCGGTCAGGGTCAGCGCCATCCCCGCTCCGAACGCGAGCACGATCACCACCGCGCCGACGGAGCGGCCGGTCAGCAGCCCACTGACCAGGATGAGGAAGGCCGACGGGGAGGGCAGCAGCCCGCCGCTGAGGCCGAGCGCGATGAGACCCCGACGCGACCACGGGTCGACCGGGTCATGGTGGTGGTGATGGTCGCCGGCATGGTCGTCGTGGTGGTGGTGGCCGTGCTCGCCGTCGTGGTCATGGTGGTGATGGTGGTGGCCGTGCCGGTGCCGGCGCAGGTGACGACGGATCAGGTGCACGCCGACGCCGATCACCACGAACCCGGCGAGCACCTGGAGACCGGCGGTGATCGTCTTCGTGCCGAGATTGGCCACGCCGCTCAGTCCGGTCCAGGCCAGCGCCAGCACCAGGACGGAGAAGGTGTGCATCACCGCGACGATGACGCCCAGCCGAAGCGCGTCCCGGTAGCGGCCCCGCGTACCGACCAGGTAGGCGGCGGTGATGCTCTTGCCGTGCCCGGGTGCCACGGCGTGCGCGGCGCCCACACCCACCGCCACGACCAGGGCCAACCAGAACAGGGCGGTGTTGTCGAACAGGGCCAGCAGTCGCTCGTCGAGCCCGCTCAGGCCGTTCATGCTGCGCTCCGGGTACGTCGTCGGGACAGGACAACAAGCAGCGCGCCGAGCCCACCGGCGGCCGTGACCCCGACGGCCAGCCCGGCGGCCGGAGGCAGCCCTCCGCCCGACTGCGTGAAGTCGACCTGGTGGGTGCCGTCGGTCGCGGTGTACAGCGACTCGGCGGGCGTCGCCGACTCGGCGCGCAGCACCGTGCGATAGGCCTGGTTGAGGTCGGTCAGCGCGGTCAACGTGATGTCGAGCGTGCTCACCGGGGCGGGGCAGTCGAAGGTCAGGCGGGCACCCTGGGCCAGCAGGCCGTCCAGCGGCTTGAGTTCCCCCCGGCAGGGCCGGCCGTCCTGGCTGACCGTGATCCGCTCGTGGAGGTAGTCGCGGACCGCGCTGGAGCCCTGCAACTTCTGCTCGCCGGTGAGTTGGGTGGCGACCGGGCCGGTGGTCGGGTCCTCGAACGCGCCGAGCGACTGGCCGAGTGCGACCCAGTCGTCCTCGGCGGGCTGCCAGGAGATGTCGACCCGGGTGCCGTCGACGGCAGCCCGGGCCAGCGAGGGTGGACCGAAGGGATGGGCGGCGGCGGGCGTAACCGTGCCGATCGTCGCGGCCAGCGCCGCCCCGCTGGCGAGCAGCACCCCGGCGAGAATTCGGTAATTCATTGTCTTCTCCGGAAGGCCCTGGGTGCGAGGCTCGTCGGGCGAGCCCCGCACCCAGGGTGGGAACTACTTGGTCAACGTGAGGATCGGGCTGGTGATCTCCTGGTTGACGCTGGACAGGAACACCTCGTAGGTGTTGTCCGCCTTGGCGGTCGCCGGCACGGTCAGCACGTAGCTGATCCGGCCCAGTTCGTCCGCCTTCAGGTTGGCGATGAAAATCTCGTCCTTGCCGGCCACGTTGCGGCCGTCGCCGGCCTTACGCAGCTGGACGGCGACATTCTCACCCGGGTCGTAGCCGTACGCGGAGACAGTGACCTCGCCCTTGACCGCGACGGTGGTCTTGTCGACCACGACGTGCTCACCGACGGTGTTCTCCGCCGTACGCAGCTCGTTGACGGTGCGCTCACCGGCGTCGTTCTTCCGGATGAGGAACCCGTCGTGGTGCTCACCGTTGGCGTAGCGCGCCTCGAACCGCAGGGTGTCCTGCTCGACGTCGATGAGCTGGTAGAGCTGGGTGTTCTGGCTGGTGCTGGTCACCTCGGCACCGTTACCGGTCCAGTTCTGACCGTTGTTGAGCGCGTACATCTTGCCGCCGGAGACCGACACGGCGTACACCGTGCTGTTGTGCACGGCCGCCGTCTTGCGGGCGGTCGTCACGTTGCCCCGGCCGTACGAGTGGTCGTGGCCCTGGAGCACCAGGTCGACACCGTACTTCTCGAACAGCGGACCCCACTGGTTGCGGACGTTCGGGTTGTTCCGCGTGCCGGTGGTCGAGTAGACCGGGTGGTGGAAGGTCACCACGGTCCACTTGTTGGGGTTGTCCTTCAGCACGCCTTCCAGCCAGGCGGTCTGCGCGGCCATCAGCGTGCTGTTGCTCTGGTAGTTCGAGTCCAGGGCGATGAAGCGCACGCCCTGGTAGTCGACGTAGTAGACGGTCTGCTTCAGCTCCGCGTTGCCCGGGCCGTTGTCCGGGTACGGGAACTGCGGCCGCCAGAACTGCGACAGGCCACCGCTGTACTCGTGGTTGCCCGGGACCGAGATGTTGTTGATCTGGCCGTCGATGAAGCTACCGGCCTTGTACCACTGACCCCACTGCTCCTCGCTGTTCGCGTTGTCGATGAGGTCACCGGCGTTGACGATCGCCTTGGCCTGCGGCCGGTCGGCGAACGCCTGCCGGAACACCCGCGGCACGGCGGAGTCGATGTAGTTCTGCGCGTCACCGTAGTAGATGAACGAGAACGGCTCGAAGTTGCCGGCGGCGGTGGTGAAGTCGATCCACTCGCTCCAGTTGGTGCCGTCGCCGACCCGGTAGGTGTAGCGGGTGTTCGGCTTCAGGTCGGTGAACTCGACCGTGTGGTAGGTCGAGGCGTACCCGAGCGAGGTGTTCACCGGGGTGCTGGAGAGGGCGGACAGCCGGGTTACCGCGCCGGACGGCGGGGCGACGTCACCGAGAGCCCGAGGGGCCTCAAGGATCTCGGCCCGGGCCCACTCCGCAGGGGCCTGGGCACGCCAGGTGACCCGCTGCGACGTGGCCGGCGTGGTGGTCGGGGTGAGCATGATCCGGTCCGGCATGGGAGACGGCTTGTGGATCTCGGCAGCCGGGAACTTGGCTGGCGGGGCATCACCGAAGGCGGCGGGGCTGATGGCCACGCCGCCGGCGAGCAGAGCCGCGGCACCGATCGCCACGATCTTCGCCCGACGGGATCCGATGCGCCAGGGGAACGTCTGGTCGGTCAAGACTTTGGTCGCCCTTCAATGAGGAGGTGGACAGCACCGTCGGTCGCCTGGCGCCGACGGGCCGTCGTCATTCGCCCAGTCCCGCCCGACCGGTTGACTACAAGATCCTTTCCGGCACGTGAACACTCCGCCAGAACGGCGGCATGACCAGGAAGTGTTGGCTTCCAGGTCACGCACCCGACACCCACGGATGGCTGCCGTTCAGGGTTTCGTTCCTACGATCGGCAGCGCTATGACCAATCAGGACATCGACACCCACCGAGCGTTGACCCTCCGGCACCGCCTGCTGCGTGGTGGCGCTGCGCTGCTCTGTACGGCAGGTCTGCTCGGCACGCTGGTCGGCAGTTCCACCCAGAGTTCCGCCGTCGTCAAGGACGAGAACTTCATCACCGCGCAGACGCCGGGCATCCTCGACATCGAGGGCGGCGAGTGCTTCGACGACCCGGCCGACCGGCCGGAGGCGGGCGGCGTCGTCATCCTGTACCGGCCGTGTGCCCAGACCGCGGACAACCAGTCGTACGGTTTCGTGCACGCCGACGACCACGCGGCGTGGGATCCGGCGGCGCTGAACGAGTTCGCCTGGCGCGCCTGCCGTCAACTCTTCGATCAGACCTGGCCTGATGACCGGGGCCGGGGGCTGCGCTTCTATCCGATCATGCCGACCGTCGAGACATGGGCCGACGGCGACCGGGACGTGATGTGCGTGACCTACCGGTATGGCGGCAGGTTGCCCGGCTCGATGCTGCCGAAGTGGTGAACTACCACCCGTCTACCGGTGGCGCCGCCGAGGCGAGCACCCCGTCCAGCGGGCGCGGAACCCGGTCCAGGTCGAGGGCGTGCACCAGCAGCCGGGCGTACGCCTCCTTGCGGCCGGACCGGGTGCCGATGAAGCGACGCAGCTGAGCGGTCAGTTCCCGGCCCTGCTGCGCGGGTTGCCGCTGGAATAGCCGGAACGAGCGCAGGTCGCCCTCGGCCGCCAGCACCTCCTGCACGCCGTCGGTGCCGAGGGCCCGGATCAGTTCGTCCTCCAGGTCGCGGACGCAGACGTGGAACCCGAGTTCGGCGATCCGGCCGGCGGACGCGGCGGCGCCGAGCCCGGCCCGGTCGAGTCCGCGCCGGACGAAGCCCTCCTCGGCCGCGTCGTAGAGGCCGGCCAGCCGCAGCCCGCGGCCCCGGGGACCGAGCAGCTCGAGGAAGTGCCCGATGTTGGTGGCACCGCCCATCGGCAGCACCCGGACGCCCTCGCCGGCCAGGTCCCGCCCCCGGCGTACCGCGAGGGTCTGCACCGCGACCAGGTCGCTGGCCCCCTCGACCAGCAGCACGGTCCGGGCACCGCGCAGGAGTGCGATCTCGATCTGCATCCGCACCTCCCCGTCGCTCCCGGCCATCATGCCGGGCCGCCGCCGGGACGCCCAGCGGGTTACCGCCCCGGCCCGAGGTCTTCCCGCGCGTACGGCTTCAGCCCCACCAGAACAGTGAGCCGAGCACGGTGTAGAGGGCGACGAGCGCCAGCCCTTCGAGATGGTTCACCGTGCCGTCGATGGTGACGAAGACGACGAGCAGGGCCGCGACGATCACGGCGACGATCTGCAACGGCGGGAAGATCAGCGTGAACTCACCGGCGCCGAGCAGGGGTGCGATAAGGGTCAGCACCGGAGCGAGCATCAGCGCGACCTGTAGCGCGCCCTCCATGGTGATCGCGGTGGCGGTGTCGGCGTCACCGCGCAGGCTGAGCTGGACCGCCGGGGCGAGCTGCGACAGGTTGCCGACCGTCGCCACCAGGAAGAGGCCGACGAAGGCGGCGTTGAGGTTCATCGCCTCGGTCGCCGGCAGCAGGGCTTGGGTGAGCCAGTCCGCCTCGATGGCGATGAGCAGCCCGGCCGCGGCGACCAGGATCAGCACGCGGGGCAGTGGCCAGGTCCCGACCTTGGCCTCGCCGGTTCCGTTGTGCACCGGGGGTGGCGCGTCGGCGCCCTTGCCGAGGCGGAACGGCAGGGAGACGAGGAAGACGGTGAGCAGGGCAATCGCCACGACGTAGGAGACGGCGTTGGTGTGCTGCGCGGCGGGGGTGCCGAGGTTGACCGCGATCGCCGGGGTGATCAGGGTGGCCATCAGCAGCACGAGCATGACCCGGGTGACCTTGGCGTGTCTGCCGTCGATGGTCATCGTCCCGTTGCGCAGCCCACCACTCAGGTACGCCAGCCCGTTGCCGAGCAGCAGCAGATTGAGCACTGATCCGATCAACGCGGCCTGGACCACGGTGACCAGGCCGGCACGCAGCGCGAAGATGCAGATAATGAGTTCGGGCAGGTTGCCGACCACGGCCTGGAAGGTGCCGATGGCCGCCGGGCGCATCCGTCCACCGAGCTGGTCCAGCGACCGGCCGAGCACCGCTGAGGCGAGGGTGATGGCACCCAGCGTGCCGAAGAACTGCAGGACCGCCGACGCGCCGCCGTAGTGGGCAAGCGCGGCGAGCAGCGCGGAGACGATGGTCGCGCCCCACAGCAGCAGATCGACGACACGTCCGACATCACGGCGCGGACGTTCCACCTCCAACGCCACCGCCTGCATGATCGACACCCTATGCCCGAACCCGGTCCCCGCCAACAAGATCCCAAGCCCGCCACCAGCGGCTGACCCGCGTCGCTCGCCCCGGAGCCCCGTCCGGAACCGTGCCACCGCAACCCGGGCGGTGGCGGGAACTCCCGGCCAGGTCGCCGCCCATGATCATGTCGCTGGCAGGATAGCGGTCATGCTCGCCCTGCGCCGCACCATGACCGACTGGACCGTTTCCGTACCGATCGCCGCCCTCGTGGTGCTGGCGTTCACCTGGAACCGAAAACTCGGCGGCGTCCTGGTGATCGTGGTCGCCCTGTTCCTGGCCGGCGCGGTGCTGGCGGCGGTGCATCACGCCGAGGTGGTCGCGCACAAGGTCGGCGAGCCGTACGGATCACTCGTCCTCGCGGTCGCGGTCACCGTCATCGAGGTCGCCCTGATCGTCACCCTGATGATCAGCGGCGGAGAGAAGACGGCGTCGCTGGCCCGGGACACCGTCTTCGCCGCCGTGATGATCACCTGTAACGGCATCCTCGGCCTGTCCCTACTGATCGGCGCGCTACGCCGACGCCTGGCCGTGTTCAACCCCGAAGGCACCGGCGGCGCCCTGGCCACCGTGGCCACCCTCGCCACCCTGTGCCTGGTCGTGCCGACCTTCACCATCGGCCGGTCCGGCCCGGAGTTCAGCCCTGCCCAGCTCACCTTCGCCGCGGTGGTCTCGCTGGCCCTGTACGCCCTGTTCGTGATGGTGCAGACCGGACGCCACCGCGACTACTTCCTGCCCGTCGACCGCAAGGGCGAGGTCCTCCCCGAGGAGGTACACGCCGACCCGCCGTCGACCCGCCGCGCTCTGGCCAGCCTCGGCCTGCTCCTGGTCGCCCTGGTCGCCGTGGTCGGGGATGCCAAATCGGTCTCGCCCGCCATCGAGTCCGGCGTCGCCGCAGTGAACCTGCCCCCGGCTTTCGTCGGCGTGATCATCGCGTTGCTGGTACTGCTGCCGGAGACGCTCGCCGCGGCTCGCGCCGCCCGCCGCGACCGGGTACAGATCAGCCTCAACCTCTCCCTCGGCTCCGCCATGGCCAGCATCGGCCTCACCATCCCGGCCATCGCGATCGCCTCC
>NZ_JBFBAO010000093.1:0-1777 GCF_040682255.1 Micromonospora sp. NPDC051296
GCAGCGGCCGGCCTGCCAAATCCGATGAACGAGCGAGGCGGTTCGCCGCTGCGCGGGTTCGCGGGTGCCGAACCGCCTGAAGCGTGACGGACCGGCGCACCGCCGCGTCTGGGAGCGGCGACCCGAGCCGTCGGGGCGGCGACCAGCGCGGCGACCACGGATCGCGGGGCCGGGCGGGTGGTTGCCGCGTACTCAGTCGGCGGCGGCGCGCCGGGCGCGGGCCCGGCGCCGGCCCTCGTGCATGGCCTGCACCCTCGGCACCGGGATGGACCGGCCCTCCTCGACCAGCTCGGCGGGGAGCTGCTGCGGCTCGGGCATCAGCTCCGCCCACGGGTCCCGGTCCGCCATCAGCTCGGGGGCCGTCCGAATGGTGAAATCGGCCGGGGTCACGGACTCCAGGTCGGCCCAGGGCACCGGGAAGGAGACCGGCACCCCCGGCCGCAGCCGCGGACTGTAGACCGACACGACGGTCGCGCCGCCGGACCGGGTGGGGTCGACGAAGACCTTTCCGCCCCGGTCCTCCCGGATGAACGCGGTGGTCGCCAGCGCCGGGTCCAGCCGTTCCGCGCGGGCCGCGAGGGCCCGGGTGGCGGCGGCGAGTTGCTCGGCGTCCGGGCCGGGCGCTATCGGGACGAAGACGTGCACCCCCTTGGCTCCGCTGGTCTTCACCGCGCCGGCCAGCCCGGCGTCCGTCAGGGCCTGCCGGACCAGCAGGGCGGTGGCCACCCCGGCGGCGAAGCCGCCGTCGTCCGGCGGGTCGAGATCGAGCACCAGGTGGGTGGGGCGGCTCAGGTCGTCGACCGTGGCCAGGGTCGGGTGGTACTCCACCGCCCGCTGGTTGGCGAACCAGAGCAGGGTGCGGCGATCGTCGCAGAGCCCGTACGAGATCTCCCGGCGGGACGCCTCGGCCCAGATCGGCACTCGGGCCACCCAGTCCGGGGTGTAGCGCGGCAGGTTCTTCTGCATGAACGGCGGCTGCCCCGGGCGCACCCGGACCACCGACAGCGGGCGCCCGCGCAGCTGCGGGACGATCCGGTCGGCCGCCGCGTCGAGGTAGTCGACCAGGTCGCGTTTGGCCGCGCCGGCTCCGTCGAACAACGTCTGGTCGAGGTTGGTCAGCGCCACCCCGTCCCGGGTCTCGTCAGCCCCGCTCATCCGAACACCATCCCGGCCCGACGGCCGGTGGTCAACCGGAACACGGTCAGTTCAGCGGTTCCCCGGCGGCGGCCGCGGCCAGCAGCCGGGCGGTGTGGGCGCGGGTGGCGGCGTACAGGCCGGTGCCGTAGCTGACCCGGGCCACCCCGAGCGCGGCCAGTTCGGCCACCGCCGGTGCCCCCGGCCGGGCCAGCGCGTTCACCGGTGCCTCGACGGCCTCGACGAACGACCGCAGTGCGGCGAGGTCGGCGAGCACGATCGGATAGACGCAGTCCGCGCCGGCGGCCCGGTAACGGCGGGCCCGACGGATCGCCTCGGCGGGGCGCTGGGTCGGGTCGCCGGCCTGTTGGATGAAGACGTCGATCCGGGCGTTGATCACGATTGCCACTCCGGCCGCGTCGGCCGCCGCCCGTACCTCGGCCAACAGGTCGGCCTGCTCCCCGGCGTCCACCAGCGCACCGGTGCGGGGATCGGAGTCCTCCAGGTTGAGCCCGACGGCTCCGGCGGCGAGCAGTCGATCGACCAGGTCGGCCGGGCGGAGGCCGTAGCCCCGCTCCAGGTCGGCGGTGACCGGGACCGGGACCGCGCGGGCCACCCGGGCCACCGCGGCGAACATCTCCTC
>NZ_JBFBAO010000093.1:1876-19185 GCF_040682255.1 Micromonospora sp. NPDC051296
AGGCGGGGTGGCCTCCCCGTCGGCGTGGCCGAGCGACTCGGCTACGGCGGCGCTGCTGGTCGCCACCGCGGGAAATCCGGCGTCGACCACCCACCGGGCGGTGCCGGCGTCCCAGGCATTGGGCAGGACCAGCGGGTCGCCGGGCCGGTGCAGGGCGCGCAGCGCCGCCGCCCGGTCCGCCAGGGAATCGGTCATGGGGGCATTCTCGGCGTACCGGGGCACCAACCGGAGAGCCAATCCGGGGTCACTGGCTGTGGCGAACACCACTGATCTGACCGATCGGTCAGCCTCTGACCGATCGGTCAGGCATGCTGGGGCGATGGCCCGCCCGACCCCACAGACCCACGGTGACATCCTGGCCGCCGCGGCGAGACGCTTCGCCGTCACCGGCTACCGGGGCACCTCGTTGCAGGACATCGCCAGCGAGGTGGGCTGCTCCAAGGCGGCGGTGCTGTACCACTTCGCCAACAAGGAAGCCATCCTCACCGAGCTGATGGCCCCGGCGATCGCGGTGCTCCAGTCGCTCGACGACCGGATCTCGGCCCAGCCCGACCCCGCGTCCGCCCAGCGGGTCGCCGCCGAGGGCTTCGTCGACCTCGCGGTCCGGTTCCGCCGCGAGATCGCCCTGCTCCGCGGCGAGTTCCCCGAGCTGCTGCAACAGCCCGTCTTCGCGCATATCCACGCGATCTCCGAACGGCTCATCGACGCCATGGCCGGGCGCTCCGAACGGGCCTCGGCCCGGATCTGCGCGCTGGTGCTGCTGGCCGGCATCGCCGAGACCTGCGGGGAGTTCGCCGAGGTGCCCGACGAGGAACTGCGCGACGCCCTGCTGGCGCTGCTGCGGCGGGCGTTGGAGCCCGTCCACTGACCCGTCCCACCATCCACGACCGAGGGAAAGGACCTCATGGCGACCCTGCTCTACCGGCTAGGCCGGGGTTCGATGCGCCGACGGCGACTCGTCGCCGCGATCTGGCTTGTCGTACTCGTCGGGCTCGGCCTGGCCGCAGCGACCCTGCGCGGCCCGACGGCCAGCAACTTCACCATGCCCGGCACCGAGTCCCAGCAGGCGCTCGACCTGCTCGACGAGCAGTTCCCGGCGGCGGCCGGCGCCACCGGCACCATCGCGATCAAGGCACCGGCGGACGGCCAACTCGGCACGCCCGAGGGTCAGGCGGTGGTCCAGACGGTCACCCAGGAGGCCGCGACCGTGCCCGGCGTGGTCGCCGCCGTCGACCCGTTCCAGGTCGGCGCCGTGTCACCGGACGGCCGGTACGCGCTGATCCAGGTGCAGTTCAACACCGGCTCCGACGGGGTGACCGACGAGCAGCGGGACGCCTACGAGAAGGTCGGCGCCCAGGCCGAGGCGCAGGGCTGGCAGGTCGCTCCCGGCGGTGAGGTGCTCAACGCCGAGCCCGAGGTCGGCTCCACCGAGGCGCTCGGCGTCGCGGTGGCCCTCGTCGTCCTGGTGGTCACCTTCGGCTCGCTGGTGGCGGCGGGGATGACCATGCTCAACGCGCTGATCGGCGTCGGCGTCGGCATGGCCGGGCTGTTCGCGCTCAGCAGCGTGGTCGAGCTGACCAGCACCGCGCCGATCCTCGCGCTGATGCTCGGCCTCGCCGTCGGCATCGACTACTCGCTCTTCATCACCTCGCGCTACCGGCAGAACCTGCTCGACGGGCTGCCGGCCGACGAGGCGGTCGGCCGGGCGGTCGGCACCGCCGGCTCGGCGGTGGTCTTCGCCGGGGCCACGGTGGTCATCGCCCTGGCCGGTCTCGCCGTGGTGAACATCCCGTTCCTGACCGTGATGGGTCTGGCCGCGGCCGGCACGGTGACCGTCGCGGTGCTGGTGGCGATCACCCTCCAGCCTGCGCTGCTCGGCTTCGCCGGTCGCCGGGTGCTGCCCCGCCGGCTGCGCTCGACGGTGCCGGCGCCGACCGCCGGTGACCGCGCCGACGAGGACAGCGCGACGACCGACCGCGCGGCACCGGAGGCCGCCACAATCGCCGGCGAGAACCGCTCGGCGTTCGGGTTCCGCTGGGCCCGGCTGATCACCCGCTTCCGGATCCCGGTGATCCTGGTCGGGGTGCTCGGCCTCGGGCTGCTGGCGCTGCCCGCGCCGGACATGCGCCTCTCCCTGCCGGATGCCGGCACCGCGCCGGCCGGCTCGGCCGCCCGGGTCTCCAACGACCTGATCACCGAGGGCTTCGGGCCCGGCTTCACCGGCCGCCTCGCGGTGGTCGTGGCCGGCGACGACGCCCAGGCCACCGCCGCGGCCATCCCGCAGGTGACCGCCCTGGTCCAGCGCACCGACAACGTGCTCGCGGTGGCCCCGCCGCAGCTCAGCCCGGACGGCCGGACCGCGCTGCTCGGGGTGATCCCGCAGACCGGCCCGACCGACCCGGCCACCGAGACCATGGTGCACGACATCCGGGCGGCCGTCGGCGGCATCCAGAACGCGGACGTGCTGCTGACCGGCGTGACCGCGATCGGCATCGACATCTCGGAGAAGCTCTCCGACGCGTTGCCGATCTACCTGGCGCTGGTGGTCGGGCTGTCCATCCTGCTGCTCATGCTGGTGTTCCGCTCGCTGCTGGTGCCGGTCAAGGCGTCCCTGGGCTTCCTGCTCACCGTCGCCGCCACGTTCGGCATCACCGTCGCGGTGTTCCAGCAGGGTCACCTCGCCGACCTGGTCGGTCTGGACACCCCCGGACCACTGATCAGCTTCCTGCCGATCCTGCTGATCGGCATCCTGTTCGGCCTGGCCATGGACTACGAGGTCTTCCTGGTCTCCCGGATGCGGGAGGACTTCGTGCACGGCGACACCGCCCAGCAGGCCACCATCAACGGGATGGGACACGGTGCCCGGGTGGTCACCGCCGCCGCGCTGATCATGATCTCGGTCTTCGGCGGCTTCGTCTTCCTCGACGACCCGGTGATCAAGTCGATGGGCTTCGCGCTGGCCATCGGCGTGGCGATCGACGCCTTCGTGGTCCGGATGACCATCGTCCCGGCGGTGATGTCGCTGCTCGGCAAGCGGGCCTGGTGGCTGCCCCGCTGGCTGGACCGGGCACTGCCCAACGTCGACATCGAGGGCGAGAAGCTGCGCGCCCGGCTCGACGAGAAAATCACGGTGTAAGGAAGGGCCCCCTGTTAACGCCTCGCGTATAGCAGGGGGCCCCTATTAACGCCCGGCTTCGAAGCGCGTCACACCCCGGCCGGGTACGTCTCCATCTCCCCGGGCGTGGTGAGCGCGGGCAGCGGGTGCAGCGCGGTCGTCTCGTCGCACCAGATAAAGGCGTCGTACCGCTGCCCCAGGCGGGTCGGCACGTAGTTGCCCCACGACTCGAAGGACGGGTCGTACACCACACCGATGGCCCGGTGGTCGATGGTGTCGGTGACCCAGCCCGGCTGGTCCGCGCCGCCGAAGACCAGCACCGCCCGCTCCGGCATCAGCTCGTGCAGCCGGTGCTCCACCGAGCCGGACCGGGCCGGCGGCACGACCATCGCCTCGGCCGGTGAGCCCCAACGCGGCGCCGCGATCACGGTGCCGCGCCAACTACCGAAGCCGATCAGCGCGACCCCGTCGGCGCCGTACCGTTCCCGGGCCAGCTGGCCGATGTTCACCAGCCCGTCGGCGGCCATGTCGGTCGCCCGCGCGTCGCCCACGTGGGTGTTGTGCGCCCAGACCACCCCCCGGGCACTGGGCCCGTAGCGGTCCAGCAGTCGGTCCAGGGTGTCGGCCATGTGGTTGTCCCGGACGTTCCACGACCCCGGGCCGCCGGCGACCATCTCCCGGTAGTAGCGCTCCGCGCCGGCCACCACCTCCGCGTTCTGCCAGGCCGAGAAGGCACCCGGCCCGTCGGTGGCGGCGTGTTCCCGGGTACGCGCCAGCAGCCGTACCACCTCCTGCTCGCAGCGGGCGGAGACGAACCGGCTCGCCGCGCCGTACTCCTCGACCCGCTTGCCGTACGGCTCGAAGCAGCGGTAGGCGTCCTGCGCGGCCTCCAGTGACGCCGGGTCCTCCTCGCCCAGGTAGTCGAAGATCGCCTGCATCGACTCCCAGAGGCTGTAGACGTCGAGGCCGTGGAACCCGACCCGGGACTCCTCGGCCCGTTCCAAGTTCCACGCCCGCAGCCAACGGCAGAAGCGGGCCACCTCGGCGTTCGCCCACATCCAGGTCGGCCAGCGTTCGAACTGCTCCAGCGCGACCTGCGGCTCGACCGCGCCGCCCGCCGCGGCGATCACCGAACGGTTCACCCGGTCACAATCGGGCCAGTCGCCCTCCACCGCGACGAAGTCGAACCCGCACTCGGCGATCAGTCGGCGAGTGAGCTGCTCCCGGATCCGGTAGTAGTCGTGGCTGCCGTGCGTCGCCTCCCCGATCATCACCACCCGGGCGTCCCGGACGCGCTCCAGCAACGGGTCGAAATCGCTCGGCGCGCCGAGCCGCTGTACCAGCATGCCTGCGGCTACCCGGGACCCGGGCGGGCAAACGCGCGGGCGGGCCGGTGGTGTGCCGGGGCGGTTGCGCGGGTAGGTCGGACGGCATGACCGACAGTGGCGCCCCGTTGCAGGAGTACCTCGCGGGACTCGACTTTCCCGTTTCCCGCGAGGACCTGATCCGCTGGTGCCAGGAGAACGGTGCGACCACGGAGCAGTTGCAGGCCGTACGGGCCCTGCCGGTGGAGCAGCTCAGCTCCCCCGCCGAGCTGACCGAGGCGCTGCGCACCGAGTGGTGAGGGGCCCTGCGCAACCCAGGGCGTTGAGAAGGGCCCCCTCATTGCCCCGTCAGCGGGCGTGCAGCAGGCGGTGCAGCACCAGCCACTGCTCCGGCCACATGTGCCCGACCGGGGTGTCCGGGTCGAGCCGGCTGGCCCGCAGCGCCGCCGCCAGCCGGGCCCGCGGGTACTGGCGGGCCAGCGAGGCCGCGAGCGAGCCGCCGGCCCCGCCGAAGCCCAGCTCGACCATCCGGCGGTACGCCGGCAGGGTGTGCGGTGCCAGCAGCGGCTGCGACCGGCGGTCGATGCGCAGGAGGCCCGCGTCGACCCGGGGCACCGGGCGGAACGCGGTACGCGGCACCCGCCCGGCGAGCCGCCAGCCGAACTCCGGCCAGGTCAGCACGGTCAGCCGGCTCCACCGGCCGTAGTCTCCGGCGCGCCGGCGGGCGTACTCCCACTGGGTCAGCAGGGTCGCCGACCGCAGCCCGGGAGCGGCCAGGCACCAGCGCACCACGGCCGCGGTCAGCGACCACGGAATGTTGCCGACCACCGCGAACTCCTCCCGCGGCGGCGACGTGGCGAGGAAGTCGGCCTGGCGGTGCGTCACCGTGGGCAGGGCCGCGCAGACCCGGGCCAGCTCGACGCCGGCGTCGGGATCGACCTCGTACGCGACCAGCCGTCGGCAGCGCGCGGCCAGCGGCCGGGTCAGCTGCCCCCGCCCGGCGCCCACCTCCAGCAGCAGGCCGTCGGGGTCGGGGCGGGCGGCGTCGACCAGCCGCGCGATGGCGGCCCGGTCGGCGAGGAAGTTCTGCGAGAGTACGCGACGGGACCGGTCGCGTTCGGTCGTACGGGTTCGGCGGAGCGCCATGGCGTCGTCCTGTCTGTCGCCGTCGGGCGACGGGTGCGGACAGGCAGCCGTCGACGGGGCCTGTCCGAGCGGTCGGGACTCGGACGGCCCTGGTCAGTGGCGCGAAAGGCGGGATCGGTCACGCACGGGCAGCCGGCGGCGCCCCGGCCGGTGGCCGGGATGCCGGCAGGCTGGCGGATAGTCGCCGTACAGCGGCCGCAGGTGGCTGCGGCGCGGCGGTGCCGGCGTCACGCCCCGAGCTGCGGGGCGGTGCCGGAAGCGTGTGCGGAGGCGTCAGTCGCGGGTCGCGCCGGCCAGGGCCGGACGCCGGACTCGCGGGCGGGCCACCAGGAGCGGCCCGAACGCGGCCGGCATGGCGACCGCGTTGATCAGAGCGTGCGTGCACATGCCCGCGACCCTATCGGCCGTCGCAACCACCGGCCACCGCATTCCACCGGGGTGGGGACCGGAGTGGGTCAGGCCGGGAGGTCGACGGCGGTCGCCTGGGTACGGGCGGTTTCGGCGGCGGCGAGCACCGTCACCACCTCGCGGCCGAAGCGCACGTCACAGCGGTGGTCCCGGGTGCCGGCGTCGATCTCGGCCAGCAACTGATCGATGGCCACTCCGAAGGCGGTCGCCGGACCACCGTCGGCGGCCGGGAGCGTCTCGATGCCGTTGTCGCCGTAGAACACGAACTCGCCGGCCACCGCCTCCGGCGGGGCGTCCAGGGTCAGCGACACCATGCTGGTGGCCCCGCCGTCGTGGGTGAGCAGCAGATGCACCAGGTCGCCCGGCCCGTCCGTGGCCACCACCCGGGTCACCCGGCCGAGCACCGGCAGCAGGACCGCCAGGACGTGCGGGCCGATGTCCCACAGCGATCCGTGCTGCCGACGCCAGGGCGACTGCCCGTACGGGCTGTCGGGCTGGAAGATCGAGGCGAACCGGATCACGTTGGCGGTGTGCCAGCCGCCGGCCGCCGCGCTCGCGGCGATGAAACCGGCGACCTCCGGGTGGTAGCGGCCGGTGAAGAAGACCACCGAGGCCACGCCCGACTGGGCCGCGGCGTCGACCACCCGGTCGGCGTCGGCGACGGTCAGCGCGAGCGGCTTGTCCAGCAGCAGGTGACGGCCGGCGGTGGCGGCCCGGACGGCGATGTCCGCCTGAACGTCCGGCGGGAGGGCGACGGCTACCGCGTCGCACGCCTCGATCAGCGCGTCGACGTCGTCGAACGCGGGTACGCCGTAGCGAGTGGCGAGGGCGGCGGCCCGGTCCGGGTTGCGGCCCCAGACTCCGACCAGGTCCGCCCTCGGGTGCGCGTCGAGCGCCGCCGCGTGCGTCTCCGCCGCCCAGTGACCGGTGCCGAACACCCCGAACCGCAACACGCGTACCTCCACCGTCGTCGCCTGGCCACGGACGAACCGCGACACGGTCCACGCTAGTCCCCCGAAACGCCGCACCCGGTGCCCCGCCGGGGTTTACTACGGGGGTTAGTAGAGTGGTGCGGTGATCGGAACGAGCCCCGGACGGATCCGGTGACCGCCACCGGGTCGCCGGTCGACGGCCTACTGGCCGCCGTCGCCATCGTGCTGTCGCTGCTGGTCGCGGCCTGGGCGCTGGTGGCCACGTTGCGCCACCGGGCGCCGGACCGGGTACAGCTGGTCGGCCTGGGGGTACTGGAGCTGGCGCTGCTCGGGTTGACGGTGCTGGCCGGCCTGGCGCTGGGCGGCGGCGAGCGGCCGGGCGAGCCGGGGGCGTTCTTCGGCTATCTGGTCACGCTGGTCTGCCTGCCGCCGCTGGCTGCGGTGCTGGCCCGGATGGAGCCCACCCGCTGGGGCTCGGCGATCGTCTGCGCGGTCTGCCTGGTGACGCCGGTGGTCGTGGTCCGGCTCCAGCAGACCTGGGAGGTGCTCGGTGGCTGAGCTGGAGACCGCGCGGCCGATGAGGACCAATGCCGGCCCCGGCCGGCTGCTGATCGCGGTGTACCTGCTCTTCGCGATCGCCGCCACCAGCCGCGCCGGCCTGCAGATCGCGACGAGGTTCGACCAGGCGCCGCTGGCGTACCTGCTCTCCGCGCTCGCCGCGGTGGTCTACATCGTGGCGGCGGTGGGCCTGGCCCGGGCCGGTCACGCGGGCCGCCGGGTCGCCCTCGCCTGCTGCACCGTGGAGCTGGTCGGCGTGGTCGGGGTCGGCGCGTTCAGCCTGGCCCGGCCGGACCTGTTCCCGGACGAGACGGTCTGGTCCGGCTTCGGCAGCGGCTACGGCTACATCCCGCTGCTCCTACCGGTCCTCGGCCTCGCCTGGCTCTGGAAGACCCGGCAAGGAAGGGCCCCTTCTTAACGCCTGGCGTATAGGAAGGGGCCCCTGTTAACACCCGACGGTCAGTCCTTCGGACCGCCGGCGACGTAGATGACCTGGCCGGAGACGAAGGACGCGCCCTCGCTGGCCAGAAACGCGATGGTGTGCGCCACGTCCTCGGGCCGGCCGACCCGCCGGACCGGGATCTCCGCCTCGGCGTGCCGCTGCAACGCCTCGAAGTCGACCTTCATCCGCGCCGCGGTGGCCGCGGTCATGTCGGTGACGATGAACCCGGGCGCGACCGCGTTGACGGTCACCCCGAACGGGCCCAGTTCGATGGCGAGGGTCTTGGTGAAGCCCTGCAGGCCGGCCTTGGCGGCGGCGTAGTTCGCCTGGCCCCGGTTGCCCAGCGCCGAGGTGCTGGAGAGGTTGACGATCCGGCCCCACCGGCGCTCGACCATGTGCTTCTGCGTGGCCTGGCTGAACAGAAAGGAACCGCGCAGGTGTACGCCCATGACCGTGTCCCAGTCGGCGTCGGTCATCTTGAACAGCAGGTTGTCGCGGAGCACACCGGCGTTGTTGACCAGCACGGTCGGCGCGTCCAACTCGGCGGCGACCCGCTCGACGGCGGCCTCCACCTGGGCCCGGTCGGCCACGTCCGCGCCGACGCCGAGCGCCCGGCCACCGGCCGCCGCGATCACGTCGACGGTCTCCTTCGTCGCCGACTCCTCGATGTCCACCACGGCGACGGCCAGCCCGTCAGCGGCCAACCGCTTGGCGGTGGCCGCCCCGATCCCCCGCGCCGCCCCGGTCACGATGGCGACCCGCTGTCCCTCCGACATGCCTACCTCCCGGTAACTTCGCTCGACCGCTGGAGCCTAACCCACCGCCCAGGCGGCACGACTCCCGTCGATTCCCGCTTCCGCCTGGCGGCCCGCCAACCGCGCCGGCACAGGGTCACGGCGGGGCTGCCCCGCTCGGTACCGTGCCGTCATGCGGAGCATCGAGTGGTCCGACGGCAGCTGGCAGCCGCAACCGGTACGGGCGGTCGAGGAGCCGGACGGCGGACTGAGCGTCGAACCGGGCGCGGGCAGCGACCTGTGGCGGCACACCAGCTACGGCTTCGTGCATGACGACGCCCCGGCGCTGCTCACACCGTTTCCGGTGGACAGCGCGGTGGAGGTGGACTTCCGGCTGGCCTGGACTGAGCAGTTCGACCAGGCCGGGGTGCTGGTCCGGGTGGACGACCTGAACTGGGTGAAGGCCGGGGTGGAGGTGAGCGACGGCCAACCCCAGGTCGGCGCCGTGGTCACCCGCGAATTCTCCGACTGGTCGGTCGCCCCGGTCCCGGACTGGGCGGGCCGGAAGGTGACCGTACGGGTCAGCCGGGCCGGTAACGCCCTGACCGTACGCGCCCGGGTGGCCGGCGAGCCGTGGCGGCTGGTCCGGCTCGCTCCGCTGGATCCCGACGCCGACGCCTCCGCCGGCCCGTACTGCTGCTCCCCCAGCCGGGCCGGCCTGACCGTCCACTTCACCGCCTGGCGACAAGGCCCCGCCGACAAGGCCCTCCACCCCGAGCCCTAACCCCTGCCCCGCCCCCGCCCCCGCCCCCGCCCCCGCGATCATGGAGTTGTGGTGCCCCGCAAAGCTGCGTATCTGGCTGGAACGGGCACCACAACTCCATGATCGGCGCGGAGGATCGGCGCGGAGGATCGGCGTGGAGGGGACGGGGTGGGGGTTAGGGGAGGGTGCGGAGGTGGGGGGCGACGGTGCGGGCGAAGGTGTTGTTGTTGGTGACGTCCCAGTTGATGGACCAGGTCATGGCGCCGCGGAGGCCGGGGTAGGTGCGCGGAGGGCGGAAGCTGCCGCAGTTGGTGCCTCGGGTCAGGCAGTCCAGGGCGGCGTTGACCACGCTGGGCGCGACGATGCCACCACCGGCCGCCCCGGGACCGGCCGGCAGGCCGAGCCCGACCTGGTCGGGCCGCAGCCCCGCCTCCAGCTGGATGCAGGCCAACGCGACGATGAAGTTGACCGTCCCCTGGCCGTACGCGGCGTTGTTGTCGCAGCCGAGCATCGCCCCGGAGTTATAGAACTGGGTATTCACCACGGTCAGGATGTCCTTGATGTCCAGCGCCAGCTTGAAGTAGCTGCCGGCCGGGTTCTGCATGTCGATGGTCTGCGGCGCCATCGCGATGATCAGGCTGCTGCCCACCTTCGACCGCAGCGACCGCAGCGCCTGCGCCATGTACGTCGGGTTCAGCCCGTTCTCCAGGTCGACGTCGACCCCGTCGAAGCCGTACCGCTGGATCAACGCGTGCACGCTGTTGGCGAAGGCCACCGCGGAGGCCGCGTCGTTCACCGCGACCCGACCGGTCTCCCCACCGACCGAGATGATCACCTTCTTGCCCCGGCTCTGCAACGTGCGCACGTCGGCGGCGAACTCCGCGTCGGTGTAGCCGCCGAGCGAGGCGGACAGTCCGGGGTCGAGGGCGAAGGCGACCGCGCCGGGGGTTGCGGTGGCGTCGGCGAAGGCGACCGCGACCAGGTCGTACTCGGCAGGCACGTCGCGCAGCCGTAGCTCGACGGCCGGGTTGTCGAAGTTGTGCCAGTACCCGGTCAGGATGTGCTTCGGCAGTCCGGTGACCGGCGGCGGGCTGGTCGGCGGCGGGGTCGTCGGAGGTGGCGTGGTCGGCGGCGGGGTCGTCGGAGGCGGGGTGGTCGGCGGCGGGGTGGTCGGGGGCGTCCCGCCGCCGCAGGCCGCGCCGTTGAGCTGACAGTTCGCCGGTACGCCGGGGCCGCTGCCGAGGAAGCCGAAGGAGACCGAGGCGCCGGGGGCGATGGTGCCGTTCCAGGGGCGGTTGGTGAAGGTGTACCGCTGGCCGCTGGAGGTCAGCAGCGCGTCCCAGTAGGTGCCGACCGTGGTGCCGGCCGGCAGGTCGAAGGCGAGGCTCCAGCCGTTGACCGTGGCGCCGCCCCCGTTGGTGATCGTGTACTTCCCCTCCCAGCCGGTACCCCAGTCGGACGTCTTGACGAAGCTGGCGGTGACTCCGGCGGCGTACGCGGCGGGTGCCAGCCACACCGCGCCGAGAGCGGCAGCCAGCGCGCCGACCACCGACAACACCAGGGTTCTGGACCGTTTCATGCGAGCCTCCAGACCGGACGGAAATCCATGGGCGTCAACCTGGCGCTCATTATTAAGACTGTTAACTATTTCTGTCCAGAGCTGGCGGAGGGTTGTTAAGAGGGGCCCCCTGCTCTACCGGAGGCGTTAACAGGGGGCCCTTCCTTGCACCTCAGCGGCGGAACTGGAACCAGTTGACGTTGACGAAGTCGTTGGGCTGGCCGCTGCTGAAGGTGAGGTAGACGGTGCGTCGGCCGGTCACCGAGGAGACGTTGCCCGGCACCGACCGCCAGCTCTGCCAGCCGCCAGTGTTGGCGATCGCGAAGCTGCCGATCGGCGTACTGGTCGGGCTGTCCACCCGCACCTCCACCAGGCCGCTCACCCCGCCCGCCGCGCCGGAGGCGACCCGGGCCACGAAGTCGCGTGGGCCGGTGGCACCGAACTCGACATTGTCGTAGCGGACCCAGTCGCCGTTGCGCAGCGCGCCGATGTTCTGCCCGCCCTCGGAGCACGCCTCGACGATCACGCCGTTCTGCGCGTTGAACGACTCGGCCTCGATGGTCGCGTACGCGTCCCGCACCCCGCCGGGCGGCGGCGTGGTCGTCGGCGGCGGGGTGCTGCCGCCACCCCGGCTGTAGACCGCCACGTAGTCGACCAGCATCGGCCGTCCGGGCACGGTCGCCGCGGTCGGCGTAGCGCTGCCGGCCACCCCGTTCGGGAAGGCCCCGCCCATCGCCACGTTCAGCAGCAGGAAGTAGCCGGCGTGGCTGGTCATCTGCGACCAGTACGGCTCGCCGACCCGGGTCTGGCTGACCGTGTGGTAGAGCTGCCCGTCGACGTACCAGCGCAGCTGCTGCGGGCTGATCGAGGCGTCCCACTCGAAGCGGTAGGTGTGGAACGCCGACTGGCAGCTGCTGCCCGGGCAAGCCCGGGACGCGCCGATGCCGTTGAACTCGTCGCACGGGCCGCCGGGCGCGACGCCGCAGTGCAGCACGCCCCACACCGTGTTGAGCCCGTTGACGTTCTCCATCACGTCGAACTCGCCGATGCCCGGCCAGTTCTGGTAGTTGCCCCGGTAGGGCGCGCCGAGCGCCCAGAACGCCGGCCAGTAGCCGGCTGCGGCGGCACCGGTGACGTTCGGCATCTGGATCCGACCCTCGATGGCCAGCACGCCGCCGGCCGGGGCCTTGAAGTTGCTGCGGACGGTCTCGATGCGGGCCGAGGTCCAGCGGCCCGCGCTGTCGCGCAGCGGGGTGATCCGCAGGTTGCCGGTGCCGTCGTGGCTGACGTTGGCGGTGCTGTTGGTGTACGTCTGGATCTCGCCGGTCCCCCAGTTGGGCGGGCCGCCCGGGTAGCTGGTGCCGGTGTCGATGATCCAGTTGCTGGCCGACGGGAGGGTGCCGGCGGCACCGGTGAAGTCGTCGCTCCAGACCAGGCTCCAGCCCGGTGCCGGGGGCGGCACTGCGGCGTCGGCGGTCGCGGCGAGCCCGGCCAGGGCGGTGGTGACGGCGGTGAGCAGGGCCAACGCCAGCGGCAGCCGGCGTCGCGCAGGCAGGGCGGCGGGTGCCGCCGGGGCAGGTGTCATGGGACGTGCCTCTCTGCGGGGACGGGTGAGAGAGCGCTCTCTCACGAGTTGTACGTCTCGCCCGCACAGTTGTCAATGTCGATCGATCGGCCCGGCCGGGCCGATCGACACGCCGCACCACGCCGGTCGGCGTTTCCACGTCCCACCACGGCGGGTAATTGCCGGCCACCTGGTGCGGACGGACCGCGCCGGGCCGGAGCGGACGGTGGTGGCGATGGTCAGGCAGGTAGTGGCGGTCCCGAACCCTCCCGTCGAGGAGACCGACCTGCTCACCGTGGGTGTCGAGGAGGAGTTCCTGCTCGTCGACCCGGACACCGGCGCCGCGGTGCCCGCCGTCGACGCGGTACTCGAGCAGGTGCCCGCGGAGGTGCGGGGCCAGGTGGAGCGCGAGTTCCAGACCAGCCAGATCGAGATAGGCAGCCCGCCCGGGCTGGAACTCTCCTCGATCCGGCACTCCCTCGGCCTGCTGCGCGCGGCGCTCGCCGACGCCGCCGAGCGGGCCGGCGTACGCCTGCTCGCGATCGGCACCGGACCGGTCGACGGCCCGGTGCCACCGGTGGTCGACAAGCCCCGCTTCGACCGGATGCTCGAACGCTTCCGGCTGCTCGTACCCGGGCCGGGCAACAACGGCATGCACGTACACGTCGGGGTGCCGGACGCCGACACCGGCGTCCAGGTGCTCAACCACGTCCGGCCCTGGCTGCCGATCCTGCACGCGGTCACCGCCAACTCGCCGTTCGCCCGCGGCGCGGACACCGGCTACGCCAGCTGGCGGTCGATCGAGTGGGAACGCTGGCCGTCGGTGGCACCGACCCCGTACCTGGCCTCGCACGAGCACTACCGGCGGCTGATTCAACAGCTGATCGGCAGCGGGGTGATGCTCGATGAGGGGATGCTCTACTGGTACGCCCGACTGTCGGCCAAGTACCCGACGGTGGAGCTGCGCATCGGCGACGTCTGCCCGACGGTGGACGACGCGGTCCTGGTCGCCGCCCTGGTCCGGGCGCTGGTGGCGACCGCGCTGGACGACATCGCCGCCGGACGGCCGGCCCTGCCCGCCGACCACCACCTGCTGGTCGGCGCGCACTGGCGGGCCGCCCACGACGGCCTGGAGGGCGCCGCGGTCGACCTGGCCAGCGGCGAGCTACGGCCGGCGTGGGACCTGCTGCACCAGCTCGTCGGGCGGCTCGGGCCGGCCCTGGAGCGGCACGGCGACCTCGCCGAGGTGACCGGGCTGCTGGACGGGCTGCGCGGGCACGGCACCGGGGCAGCCCGGCAGCGGGCGGTGTACGCCCGCACCGGCCGGTTGGAGGATGTGGTGTCGGACATGGCGCGACAGACCCGGGGCGAGATCCGGGCGTGACAGGAGGGTTGCCGTGGCGGAACGGTTGATCGTCGTCGGCGGGGACGCCGCCGGCATGGCGGCCGCCTCCCAGGCGCGTCGGCGCCGGAGCCGGGACGACCTGGAGATCATCGCGTTCGAGCGGGGGCACTTCACGTCGTACTCGGCGTGCGGAATCCCGTACTGGATCAGTGGCCTGGTGGCCGACCGGGAGCAACTGGTGGCCCGGGATCCGGCGACGTTCCGGGAGTCGTACGACATCGACGTGCGTGTCCGGCACGAGGTGGTCGCGATCGACCTGAACCGCCGCGAGGTGATCGCCATGGACCTGGACGGCGGCGCCGAGGTCCGCGAACCCTTCGACACCCTGATGTACGCCACCGGGGCGGTGCCGGCGAAGCCGGCCTGGGCGCATACCGACGGTGCCGGAGTGTTCGGCGTGCAGACCCTCGACGACGGCTCGGCGCTGCGGGAGTGGCTGGACGCCGACCCGCCACCCCGGCGGGCGGTCGTGGTCGGCGGCGGCTACATCGGCGTGGAGATGGCCGAGGCGCTGGTCCTGCGCGGGCTGTCGGTCACCCTGGTCGAGCGGGACGAGCAGCCGATGTCGACCGTGGATCCGGACATGGCCCAGCTGGTCACCAACGCGATGCGCGGGCTGGGCGTCACTATCCGTACCGGTGTGAAGGTCACCGCGCTGTCCGAGCGCGACGGTCGGATCTGCGAGGTGGTCACCGACGACGGCCCGATCCCGGCCGACGTGGTGATCCTCGGCCTCGGCGTACGTCCCAACACCGCGCTCGCCGAGGCGGCCGGCCTCCCGCTCGGCCCGACCGGCGGGATCCGGGTGGACCGCCGGATGCGGGTCACCGGGATGCCCGGGGTGTGGGCGGCCGGGGACTGCGTGGAGACCCTGCACCGGGTCAGCGGGATGCCGGTGCACGTGCCGCTCGGCACGCACGCCAACAAGCAGGGCCGGGTGGCCGGAATCAACATCGGCGGCGGGTACGCCACCTTCGCCGGCGTGATCGGCACCGCCGTGACCAAGGTCTGCGACCTGGAGGTGGGGCGCACCGGGCTGCGCGAGCGGGACGCCCTGGCGGCCGGCTTCGAGTTCGTCTCGGTCATCGCCGAGTCCACCAACCGCGCCGGTTACTACCCGGGTGCCCGGCCGATGACGGTGAAGCTGATCGCCGAACGGCCCAGCGGGCGGCTGCTCGGGGCGCAGATCGTCGGCTGGTCCGAGGCGGCGAAGCGGATCGACACGCTGGCCGTGGCGCTGTGGAACCGGATGACGGTGGACGACATGACCGCGCTCGACCTCGGCTACGCCCCGCCGTACGCCCCGGTCTGGGACCCGGTGCTGGTCGCCGCCCGCAAGGCCGTCGACGCCCTCGCCCCGCGCTGAGGGATCTCCGTTCTTTGTCGGTGGGGGCGGTTAGCGTCTAGGCGCCACCCAGTCAGGGCGGTGCCAACCCCTCGGAGGACCCTCATGTCGCAGGAGACGACCTACCTCGAACTGTCCGAAGTGGACGGTGGAGCGCACAAGTTCTACGAGGTGGTGGTCGACGACGCCACGATGACCGTGCGCTACGGCCGGATCGGCGACCAGGGCCAGGTGAAGACCACCGGTTACCCCGACAACGCGCGGGCGCGGGCCGCCGCCGCGAAGAAGATCGGCGACAAGGTCCGCAAGGGGTACGCCCCGGCGGTACGCGGCGTACGCCAGAAGCGCACGGTCTCCCGGCGGCAGATTGTCAGCACCCGCTCGACCGCCCGCACCGCCCCGGTGCTCTGGCGGTACGACTCCAGCGCCCCCGCCTTCGGCATCTTCATCGACGGGCGCACCTGCATGGTGGGCAACGAGCGCGGCGTCATCACCACCCTCGACCACGACGCCCAGGTGCTGGATCAGGTCCGCCTGCCCGACGGGGTGAAGTGCATCGTGGCCGACGACGCCTGGATCTACGCCGGCTGCGACGACGGCAACGTCTACGACCTCTCCGGCAAGATCCCCCGGGTGGCGTACGCGATCGCGCCCGACATCGACATCTACTGGCTGGACATCCACGACGGGGTGCTGGGCGTCTCCGACGCCGACGGCGGCATCGCCGCCATCGACCACGAGGACGAGTTCCTCTGGCGCCGGCCCGGGCGCGGCCGGTCGGCCTGGATGGTGCGCTGCGACACCGACGCCGTCTACCACGGCGACTCGACCGGGGTGAGCGGCTACGACTGGCGCACCGGGCGCGAGCTGTGGCACACCCGCACCGGGTCGGTGCTGTTCGGCTGGCAGGAGCGCGACGCCGTGTTCGCCGGCACCGCGACCCGCGAGGTGGTCCGCATCGGCAAGGACGGCCGGGCCTCCGGCACGTACCGCGCCGACGCGCCGGTCTTCTCCTGCGCCACCGCCGAGGACGGCCGGTACGTCTTCGCCGGTGACAGCCAGTCCTCGATCTACTGCTTCGCCGAGGACGGCACCCGGCTGTGGAAGCTCGGCACCGGCTGCGGGTCGGCCTACTCGATGCAGTACCACGAGCAGCGTCTCTACGTGGTGACCACCAGCGGCCACCTGGCCTGCATCGACGCCAGCGAGCCGGCGATCCGGGCGGCCGAGGCGGGCAGCGTGCCCGAGGTGGTCGACGTCAAGGCCCCGGCCCGGCTGCCGGAGCCCGCCGCCTTCACCCAGGTCGAGGTGGTCGGCGACGCCGGCAACGGGGTGATGGTGGAGTGCGTCGAGCAGGGCGGCCGGCTGCGGGTGCACGTGCTCTCGACCGGCTACCGCCGGGACTGGTCGGTGCAGTTCCCGAAGGGCATCCGCGAGCCCGGCGCGCGCTACCTGGTCACCGAGGTCCGCGAGTCCGGTCGGGGCGGCTTCTACCGCGCGTACGGCGACATCCGCCGGCTGCGCTGACCCGGATCACAGCTGGCAGGTGGGGCACCAGTAGAGGTTCCGGGCGGTAATGGTGCCCCGGCTGACCGGGGTGCCGCAGACGTGGCAGGGCTGGCCGGGGCGGCGGTAGACGTACACCTCTCCCCCGTGCCGGTCGACGCGGGCCGGGCGGCCCATCGCCTCCGGCAGGTGCGCGGGGCGGACGGTGTCGATCCGGCCGGTGGCGACGGCGAGCGTCATCAGCTCGACCAGGTCGGCCCAGAGCGCCTGCCAGCCGGCCCGGGTCACCGCCCGGCCGGGCAGCGTCGGCGACAGGCCGGCGCGGAACAGCGCCTCGGTGACGAAGATCAAGCCGGTGCCGGCGACCACCGACTGGTCCAGCAGCAGTGCCGCCAGCGGCGTCGAGCTGCGCCGGATCCGGGCGTACGCCCGATCCGGGTCGGCGTCGGCGCGCAGCGGACGCGCAGCCCGTTGGCGAGGATCGGCCAGTTGGGGCCCTCGAAGGTGA
>NZ_JBFBAO010000094.1:0-19071 GCF_040682255.1 Micromonospora sp. NPDC051296
CTGCACGAGCAGGCCACCGATGCTCGGGCCGGCCACGTGCGACAGGGCTCTGCTGCCGTTGACCAGACTGTTGGCGTCCACATAGTCGGGCCGCTGGACCAGGGCGGCGAACAGGCTGCTGTGCGCCACCTCGAAGAACACCGAGAAGATCCCGACAAGGAAGACCATGGCACAGAGCAGCAGCAGGTTCAGTGCGTCCGCCCACCACAGCAGCGGCACGGCCAGCAGAAGGCCCGCCCGGCCGAGGTCGGTGATGATCATTACTTGGCGCCGGCGTGGCTGCCGGTCCACCCAGGCGCCGGCCGGCAGGGAGAAGAACAGGTTCGGCAGTAACGCGGCGGCGGTCAGGTAGCCCATCTCGGCGGGTCCGGCGCCGACCGTGAGCAGGGCCAGCAGCGGCACGGCGAGCATGGTGATCTGGTCGCCGAAGAGCGAGACGGTCTGCGCGGACCAGTAGCGGCGGAAGGCGGTTTGCTGGAGCAGCCGCGGGATGCGCGGCCGGCGCGGCGGTGCCGGGTCGGCCAGGACGAGGGGTTCAGTCATGGTCAGATCCCGCTCGCTGGCCCTCGGAGGGCTCGGCTCCACGCGGTAGCGCCATCTGGACGATCATCACCGGGCGGGATCCGGGCGGGCGTTTCGCCGGGTCGGCGATCCGCTCGTCGTACCGGGCCAGCAGCGCGTCGATCCCCTCCGTGACCTCGCGCAACTCAGCGGCGGTGACATGCAGCAACGCGTCGCCGAAGCCGGCGGCGGCCCGCCACTCGACGGGCTCGTCGGCGCGGACGGCGAGGTAGTCCTGCGCGCGTTGCAGGTATTGGGCGAGCATCAAGCTGTTGAGCTGGTCGGCGGCAGCCTTCATCGCCGGATCGTCGGAGTCGTCGTCCCAGGACGTGTACTGCGTGGTGGCCCGCCAGGGCCGTTCCCGACCGTCCGCCCCTGGAACGCGTTCGGCGAACCCGTACTTGGCGAGTTGTCGCAGGTGGAACGAGCAGTTCGGCACGTTGTCGTCGAGCCGGGCGGCCGCCTGAGTCGCGGTCATCGGGCCCTCGCCGCGCAGCAGCCCGATCAGGCGCATCCGCAGCGGATGCGCGTACGCCCGCAGGGCGCGTGGGTCGGTGACTTTGATCGAACGCTGAGACGCCTCGTCGGTCACACAGTAGAGAATGCTTTAGAAAGATATCTTTAGCAAGAGTCCACCGTCCGGCAATCAAGAAGCGCCGTCGCACCTTCCGAGACATAAAGACAGGGCGCGCACGTGAGCCCGATGCTCGCGTGCGCGCCCTGCTGTCGCGCCAGTCGTCGGGGCCGGCTCAGCCGACGGCGGCCATGATCTCGTCGCTGACGTCGAAGTTGGCGAAGACGTTCTGCACGTCGTCGCAGTCCTCCAGGACGTCGATCAGCTTGAAGATCTTGCGCGCGCCCTCCTCGTCCAGCGGCACGTTGACGCTGGGGATCAGCGAGGACTCGGCCGACTCGTACTCAATGCCGGCGTCCTGCAGCGAGGTCCGCACGGCGAGCAGGTCGCCCGGCTCGGAGACCACCTCGAACGCCTCGCCCAGGTCGTTGACCTCTTCGGCGCCCGCGTCGAGGACCGCCATCATCACGTCGTCCTCGGTGGTGCCCGCCTTCGGCACGATCACCACGCCCTTGCGGGAGAACATGTACGACACCGAGCCGGCGTCGGCGAACGAGCCGCCGTTGCGGGTCAGCGCGGTGCGCACCTCGGTGGCCGCCCGGTTGCGGTTGTCGGTCAGGCACTCGATCAGCAGCGCGACGCCGTTGGGGCCGTAGCCCTCATACATGATCGTCTGGTAGTCGGCACCGCCGGCCTCCAGGCCGGAGCCGCGCTTGACCGCACGATCGATGTTGTCGTTGGGGACCGAGTTCTTCTTGGCCTTCTGGATCGCGTCGTAGAGCGTCGGGTTGCCGGCCGGGTCGCCGCCGCCGGTACGTGCCGCGACCTCCACGTTCTTGATCAGCTTGGCGAACATCTTGCCGCGCTTGGCGTCGATGACCGCCTTCTTGTGCTTGGTCGTCGCCCACTTTGAGTGGCCGGACATCTGATACCTCCGTTGCTACCCGCCGTCTGCATCGACCGCACCGCACGCGCCCCGCTCCGCACCGGCGCACACGGGTGGTGCCGGTCAGCTCTGGTGGAAGCCGTGGCGGCCAGATGGCCCTGCCGAATCTCGACAATCCTACCGACGAGCCACGAGTGGTCGTCACCCGCCGCACGTCAGCGACCGACCAGGATCACTGCGATCAACGCATAGCGGACAAAAGCTATTCCCCCATGCCGTGCGACCCCAGCACGGTGAACTCGGCTGTGCTTCGCTCCTCGCAGCGCTCGTCGAGGGCGGCCCGGTAGCGCCGGAACGACTCCAGCGCCGGCAGTGGCCCCGGCAACTCCGGGCCCATCGCGACTTCGACGAAGCGGTGCCCGTCGTCGAGCCGCAGGGTCAGGTAGCGGAACCCGGCCGGCCTGAGCCGGGCCAGTTCCTCGTGCACGGCGCCGAGCAGGGTCAGGTGCTCGGCGAGGCAATCGGGGCGGACCTGGTACGTGATCAGGATCGTCTCCATGCTCACCGCCTCGCCACCGGGGCCACGGCCCGACCCGCCGCCTCGCCGGCACCACCGCCGGCCCGCTCCGGCTCCGGCCGATCGCCGGAGCCGCGTCCCCCGGCAGCCGCGAGGAGTTCGGTGATCATTGCCGTCAACGCCGCCGCCCGGCCCTCGCCAGGCGCTATCCGCGCGACGGCGGTCGGGTCGGACAAGTCATCGCCGGGCCACACGAAGTCGGTGAAGAGTCCCAGCTCGACGTGGTTCGGCACGACCGTCATCCCCACCTCGGCGAGGATCGCCCGCAGATGCTCGACCGCCTGCCCGCCTCCGTCCACACCGTAGCCGAGCACACCAGCCGACTTGCCGCGCCACTCGGCGTCCAGGTAGTCGATGCCGTTCTTGAGCACGGCCGGGACCGAATGGTTGTACTCCGGGGTGACGAAGATGAAGGCGTCGCACGCCGCCACCACCGCTGACCAGCGGCGGGTGTGGTCGTGGCGGTAGTCGCCGAACCTCGCCGGCGCCGGTTCGTCCAGCATCGGCAGCCGCTGCTCCGCGAGGTCGATCAGCTCGACGGTCGCGGTGCCGGTCCGTACCGCCGGGTGCCCGGCGGCCACCTCGGCCACCCATCCGGCCACCGCCGGCCCTCGTCGGCCCGGACGACTGCTGCCCACGACCAGGCCCACGACGACCGGTCCATTCTTCTGCACACTGTTCATGGCTCGATTCCACCGGCGGTCCGGCACCGCCGGGAGGCCGGTGCGAGGGTAGCCCTGGCGGGGACACCCTCGCGCCCGACGGCGCCGGCAGACTTAGAGCGTGATGGACGGGGAGTTGGGCGCGTTCCTCCGCAGCCGCCGGGAGGCCCTGCGGCCCGGCCAGGTGGGGTTGCCGGTAGGTGCCCGGCGACGCACTCCGGGACTGCGCCGGGCGGAGTTGGCCACGCTGGCCCAGGTCAGTGTGGAGTACCTGACCCGCCTCGAACAGGGCCGGGACACCCGGCCCTCACCGGAGATCCTCGCCGCGCTGGCGGACGCCTTGCGGCTGGACGACGCCGACCGGCAACACCTACAGGAACTCGCGTCGGTCAACCATCGCCGGCAGCTGTGCGCGGGCGGGCGGCCGGCGGTCTCGCGTACCGTCCGCCCGGCGGTCCGGTCGCTGCTGGAGGCGCTGCGGGACCGGCCGGCGTACCTGCTCAACCGGCTCGGCGACGTGCTGGCCTGGAACGACCCGTTCGACCGGCTGGCCCGACCGCTGGGGCTGCTCGACGGAGATCACCCCAACCTGGTGTGGTTCGTCTTCACCCACGAACGGGCCCGCGAGCATTTCCCCGACTGGGCGGAGCTGGCCGACCAGCAGGTCACCGAGTTGCACGGGCTGCGCCGGGGCGATCCGGCCACCGACGCGTTCGCCGAGCGACTCGGCCGCACCGTCGGAGCGCCGTTCACATCCCGGTGGCAGCGCCGGCCGGTCGCGGTGAGGTCCACCGGCGTCCGCTGGTTGCGGCATCCGGAGGTGGGGCCGCTGCGGCTGGCGTACGAGACGCTGGACGTCACCGACGACCAGCAGCGGCTGGTGGTGCAGCTACCCGCCGACGCCGCCAGCGCGGAGGCGCTGGACCGGTTGCTGGGACGGCGGCCGGGTGGGCTGCGCTCGGTGGCCGGCTGAGGTTCGGACCGGCCTGGCAGTCCCTGCGCTACGCGGACCGGCTCAGCTCGTGCCACGCGCCGGCCGGCTCAGCTCGCGGTGCGGACCAGGTCCACGAAGTAGGCGTGCAGCCGCAGGTCGCCGGTGAGTTCCGGATGGAACGAGGTGGCCAGCAGGTTGGCCTGCCGCACCGCCACGATCCGGCCGGCCGCCGGGCCGTCGGTCACCGTGCCCAGCACCTCGACGCCGTCGCCGACCCGCTCGACCCAGGGCGCCCGGATGAAGATCGCGTGCAGCGGCCCGCCGTCGATGCCGGCGATCTCCACCGGTGCCTCGAACGAGTCGACCTGCCGGCCGAACGCGTTGCGCCGGACGGTCATCGAGATGCCGTCGAAGCCGCGCTGGTCCGGCCGGCCGTCGAGGACCTCGGTGGCCAGCATGATCATGCCGGCGCACGAGCCGTAGACCGGCATGCCGGCGGCGATCCGCTTGTCGATCGGGTCACGCAGCTCGAAGATGTCGACCAGCTTGCTGATCGTGGTGGACTCCCCGCCCGGGATGACCAGGCCGTCGACCGCGTCGAGTTCCTCCGGCCGGCGTACCGGGCGGGCCCGCGCGCCGGCTCCGGTCAGCGCGGTGAGGTGTTCGCGGACGTCACCCTGCAGGGCGAGGACACCGATCACGGGTGCCGTCACGTGCGTTCCTTCCAGGTGTTAAGAAGGGGCCCCTGCTCTACCCGAGGCGTTAACAGGGGGCCCCTCCTTTCATGTCACCAGCCGCGTTCGGCGAGGCGGTGCGGCTGCGGGATCTCGTCGACGTTGATGCCGACCATCGCCTCGCCGAGCCCCCGGGAGACCTTGGCCAGCACGTCCGGGTCGTCGTGGAAGGTGGTCGCCTTGACGATCGCGGCGGCCCGCTGGGCCGGGTTGCCGGACTTGAAGATGCCGGAGCCGACGAAGACGCCCTCCGCGCCGAGCTGCATCATCATGGCGGCGTCGGCCGGGGTGGCGATGCCACCGGCGGTGAACAGCACCACCGGCAGCTTGCCGGTCTCGGCGATCTCCTTGACCAGCTCGTACGGCGCCTGCAGCTCCTTCGCCGCGACGAACAGCTCGTCGGTCGGCAGCGACTGGAGCCGGCGGATCTCCTGGCGGATCTTGCGCATGTGGGTGGTGGCGTTGGAGACGTCGCCGGTGCCGGCCTCACCCTTGGAGCGGATCATGGCGGCGCCTTCGGTGATCCGGCGCAGCGCCTCGCCCAGGTTGGTCGCACCGCAGACGAACGGGACGGTGAAGGCCCACTTGTCGATGTGGTTGGCGTAGTCGGCCGGGGTGAGCACCTCGGACTCGTCGACGTAGTCGACGCCCAGGGACTGCAGGATCTGCGCCTCGACGAAGTGGCCGATGCGGGCCTTGGCCATCACCGGGATGGAGACCGCGTTGATGATGCCGTCGATCATGTCGGGGTCGCTCATCCGCGACACCCCGCCCTGCGCGCGGATGTCGGCCGGCACCCGCTCCAGCGCCATCACCGCGACCGCGCCGGCGTCCTCAGCGATCTTGGCTTGCTCGGAGGTGACCACGTCCATGATCACACCGCCCTTGAGCATCTCGGCCATGCCGCGCTTCACGCGGGCGGTGCCGACGACCGGGGTGGCGCTGGCGTTCGGGGAAGTCGTTTCGGACACGGGTTATCGCTCCTCAGGGCGTGCTCGGGGAGGTGGCAGCGGAGATGCTACGCCCGGGTCAACGCCGTACCGACAGCCAATCAGACCCGTGGTGGCCTGCTCTGTGGCCGCCGTCACCCTCGCCCGGCGCCTACCGCCGACGCCCGGATCACCTGGTGGGGACGTCGGCGGCGGGGACGGCGAGAGTCGGGTCGTCGATGTCGAAGTAGCGCGGCCAGGTGTGCCCGCGCCCCATCCGGAACAGGCGTACCAGCGGCCGGCCGCGCGCCGTGCGGGCGTCCCGGACCAGGTCGGTGTGCACCTGTCGGGCCAGGGCGAGCCGCCGGCTGGCCGCGATGACGGCCTCACAGTCCGGGTCGGTGGGGTCGAGCCGGACCGTGCGCAGCTGCCGGGTCAGGTCGTTCTCGGCCGCCTCCCGCTCGTCCGGGCGGGCGTCCAGCGCGATGCGCGCCGCCGCGTACAGCTCGACGCCGTAGCGGCGTTCGGCCAGCACCGCCGCCGCGGCGGCCCGGCGCAGCAGGTGGGCGTCCAGGGCGCGGGCGGCCAGCTGCGCGCGGGCCTGCAGCCGCTCGACCCGGCCGGCGGTCCAGATCAGGTACGCCACGACCAGGGCGGCGACCACCGTCGCGCCCACCACCCACCACATGCCCGGCATCGTAGTGCTGCTCCCGTTCCTCCCGATCAGTCCGGCCCCACCCACTCCTGGTCGATCACCCGCCCGTCGGTCGCCTCGATCGCCGCTGCGTATACCTCCAGAACGCGGCGGGCAACCACGGGCCAGTCGAAATTTGCCACCACCTGGTCGCCGCAGGCGGTCAGCTCCGCCCGCTGGGCCGGGTCGTCCAGCAGCTCCGCCAGGGTCTCACGCAGCGCCACCGGGTCACCGGTGGGGAACAGCCGACCGGCCCGGCCGCCGTCGAGCACCCGGCGGAAGGCGTCGAGATCGCTGGCGACGACGGTGGTGCCCGCGGCCAGGGCCTCGGTGAGGATCATGCCGAAGGATTCGCCACCCGTGTTCGGTGCGACGTAGAGGTGCACGCTGCGCAGCATCCGCGCCTTCTCCTCCTCGGGTACCAACCCGAGGAAGGTCACCCGTTCCCGAAGGTCGGGCGGAAACTGGTCGAACAGGTCGTCCGGGTCGCCGGGGCCGGCGACCAGCAGGCGCAGCCCGGGGCGCTGGCGGGCCAGCTCGACGAAGGCGTCGCGCAGGATCGGGAAGCCCTTGCGCGGCTCGGTGAACCGGCCCAGGAAGCCGAGCGTGCCGCCGGTACCCGGGATGAACTCCCCGGGCCACCCGGGCAGCGGCTCGACCCCGGCGAACTTGGCCACCGCGACCCCGTTGGGGATCTCCACCGCGCCACCGTCCAGGTGCTCGACCTGCACCTTTCGGGCCAGGGCGCTGACCGCGATTCGCGCGGTGATCCGCTCCAGCACGATCTGGAGTACGCCCTGGGCGGCGGCGAGCACCCGGGAGCGGGTCATCGCGGTGTGGAAGGTGGCCACCACCGGCCCCCGGGCGGAGAGCACGGCGAGCATGGACAGGCTCAGCGCGAGCGGCTCGTGCACGTGCAGCACGTCGAAGTCGCCCCGGGTTATCCACCGGCGTACCCGGGCGGTGGAGACCGGGCCGAAGGCGATCCGGGCCACCGAGCCGTTGTACGGCAGCGGCACCGACCGGCCGGCCGGCACCACGTACGGCGGCAGCGGCGAGTCCTCGTCCGCCGGGGCGAGGACGCTCACCTCGTGCCCGAGCCCGATCAGCGCCTCCGCGAGGTCCATGACGTGGTTCTGGACCCCGCCGGGCACGTCGAAGGAGTACGGGCAGACGATGCCGATCCGCATTGCGCCCGTCCCCTCAGTCCAGCCACATCCGCTGCAACATGTGCCAGTCTTGCGGATTCCGGGCGATGCCCGCCGCGAGACCGTCGGCGATCAACTGGGTCAGCGACCGGACCCGGGTGTCCAGCGTGCCCTCCTCGGGCCCCGGCACCGGCAGTGGGCCATCAAGCACAGCACACGCCGCATCCGGTTCGTACCACATCGACGCCACGTACAACGGCGCGCCGGAGCGCAGCGCGAGCAGCGCCGGGCCGGCCGGCATCCGGGTCCGGCCGCCGAAGAACTCCACCTCCACCCCGCGGGCGGACAGGTCCCGGTCGGCGAGCAGCGGCACCACCGCACCGGCGGCGAGCCGGTCGGTCAGCACGTCGATCGCCGGGCGTTCGCCGCCGGTGGTGGGCAGGATCTCCATGCCCAGGCCCTGCCGGAACGCGAGGAACCGCTGGTAGACGGCCTCCTGCTTGAGTCGCTCGGCGACGGTGGACAACGGCCAGCCGTTGGCCGCGACCCACGCCCCGGCCGCGTCCCAGTTGCCGGCGTGCGGCAGCGCCACCACCGCGCCGCGCCCGGCCTCCACGTCGGCGGCGAGCAGCTCGGCGCGCCCCAACCGGAACCCGGCGAGGATCTGCTGGCGGCTCAGCGACGGCAGCCGGAACGCCTCCATCCAGTAGCGGGCGTACGAGCGCAGGCCCCGGCGGACCAGCTCGTCCAGCTCGGCCTCGGGCAGTTCCGGGCCGACCACCCGACGCAGGTTGTTGGCGAGCCGGGTGGCGCCGGCACCGCGGCGACGGTGGGCCCGGTCGGCCACGGCGTTGAACCCCGCGGCGGCGACCGGCCGGGGCAACGCGCGGATCAGCCGCCAGCCGGCGGCGAAGCCGAGTTCGGTGGGGTTCACCGGGGCGGGCCTCCCGCCAGCGCGTGTGGCGAGGTCCCGGCGGGAGTCCTCGACCCGCGCCCCCGTGTGCCGCTCACCCGTGGCCGCCGGGCGCGCCGACCTGCTGGGCCTGCCGGTACACGTGCCGCATCCGCTGGCCCACGGTGAACAGCGACACCGCCGCGAGCAGCCACAGCGCGATCGGCAACGCCGCCGGGTGGACCAGGGCGGCGAGCAGGCCGCCGACGCCGACGATCAGCAGCCGCTCGGTGCGCTCGGCGATGCCGACGTTGGCGCTCATCCCGAGCCCCTCGGCGCGGGCCTTCACGTACGACACGAGCCCACCTGCGGCCAGGCAGATCAGCGCGGCGGCCATCCCGGCGCGATCCCCTCTGCCGGCCAGGTAGAAGGCGACCGCGCCGAAGACCGCGCTGTCGGCGACCCGATCCATGCTGGAGTCGAGAAAGGCGCCGAACCGGGTGGCACCACCGCTCATCCGGGCCATCGTCCCGTCGAGCAGGTCGGTGAGCGCGAAGACCGTCACGATCAGCGCACCGGCGACCAGATGCCCGCGGGCGCCGAAGCCGAGCGCGCCGACGAGCACACCGACGGTGCCCGCGACGGTAACCGCGTTGGGGGACACGCCCGCGCGCAGCAGGCGGCGGGCAATCGGCTCCACGACGCGGGTCATCCCCGCGCGGGCCGACACTTGGAAGATCTTCGCCATGGCGGTCCCACGATAACGGTCGTCGCCCGACCAGCGACACCGCCGGTCTGACCTGGGAGGGTTGTGCCGGTCCCGCCATCGGGTGTGAGATCGAGCCGGGAGGGTGAGCCGGGTCACCCGACCGCCCGTTGACTGCCCGGTTCGGAGCGATCCACCGGAGGATATCGCCGCAGTACCCGCCCGGGCCGCATCCCCGTCGCGCGCGGCGGTCGCCACCCACCACCACCGGCTGAGGGAGGTGCGCCCGATGGCGCAGAAGAGTCAGGAAAAGGGGGTAACCGCCGGCGTTCCGGCGGTCACCGATCCTGCGAGGATCCGCAACGTGGTGCTCGTCGGGCACTCCGGAGCGGGCAAGACGACCCTGGTCGAGGCGCTGCTCGCGGCGACCGGCACGATCGCCCGGGCCGGCTCGGTCGCCGACGGGAACACCGTCTGCGACCACGATCCGGCGGCCGTACGCCAGCAGCGTTCGGTCGCGCTGGCCTGCGCGCCCCTGTTGCACGACGGCATCAAGGTCAACCTGCTGGACAGCCCCGGCTACGCCGACTTCGTCGGTGAGCTGCGCGCCGGCCTGCGCGCCGCCGACGCCGCACTGTTCGTGGTCTCCGCCGTCGACGGGATGGACGCCGCCACCGCCGCGCTGTGGGAGGAGTGCGCCGCGGTCGACATGCCCCGGGCGGTCGCGGTCTCCCGGCTCGATCATCCGCGCGCCGACTTCGACGAGGCGGTAGCGCTCTGCCAGCGGGTCTTCGGCGACAACGTGCTCCCGCTCTACCTGCCGATGCTCGGCGACGACGGGGTCTCCACCGTCGGCCTGCTGGGGCTGATCACCCGGCGGGTCTTCGACTACACCGACGGCCTGCCGCCGCAGGTCCGCGAACCCGACCCGGAGCACCTGCCGGCCATCGCCGAGTCCCGCAACGAGCTGATCGAGGGGATCATCGCGGAGAGCGAGGACGAGACCCTGATGGACCGGTACCTCGGTGGCGAGGAGATCGGCGCCGACATCCTGATCGAGGACCTCGAGAAGGCCGTCGCCCGGGGTCACTTCTACCCGGTGGTGCCGGTCTGCGCGGCGACCGGGGTCGGGCTGGACGCGCTGCTGGAGGTGCTCACCGCCGGCTTCCCGTCGCCGCCGGAGCACGCCCTGCCGGCGGTCACCGGGGTGGACGGCTCACCCCGCCCGCCACTGACCTGCGACCCGGCCGGTCCGCTGGTCGCCGAGGTGGTCAAGACCACCATCGACCGGCACGTCGGGCGGGTCTGCGTGGTCCGGGTCTTCTCCGGCACGCTGCGCCCCGAGCAGACGGTGCACGTCTCCGGGCACGGCCTGGCCGAGCGCGGCCACCCCGACCACGACGCCGACGAGCGGATCGCCCACCTCTACAGCCCGCTGGGAGCCACGCTGCGGGAGGTCGGGGTCGCCGTGGCCGGCGACATCTGCGCGATCACCAAATCCGGCAGCGCGGAGACCGGCGACACCATCTCCGCCAAGGACGAGCCGCTGCTGATCGCCCCGTGGGAGATGCCCGAGCCGCTGCTGCCGGTGGCCATCGTGGCGAAGTCCCGCTCGGACGAGGACGCGCTGGCCCGCAACCTGGCCCGGCTGGTGGCCGGCGACCCGACGATGCGCCTGGAGCGCAACCCGGAGACCCACCAGCTGGTGCTGTGGTGCATGGGCGAGGCGCACGCCGACGTGGTCCTCGACCGGCTGCACGCCGGCGGGGTCGAGCTGGAGACGGAGCCGGTGAAGGTGGCGCTGCGGGAGACGCTGACGGCGGCCGCACGGGGGCATGGCCGGCACGTCAAGCAGTCCGGCGGGCACGGCCAGTACGCCGTCTGCGACATCGAGGTGGAACCGCTGCCGCGCGGCGCGGGTTTCGAGTTCGTCGACCGGGTGGTCGGCGGCGCGGTGCCGCACAACTACATCCCGTCGGTCGAGAAGGGGGTACGCGCCCAGATGGAGCGCGGCCTGGTCGCCGGCCACCGGGTGGTGGATCTGCGGGTGACCCTGGTCGACGGCAAGGCGCACAGCGTGGACTCCTCCGACGCGGCGTTCCAGACCGCCGGAGCCCTGGCCCTGCGCGCCGCCGCCGACGGCGGCGGGCAGCCGGCGCTGCTGGAGCCGATCGACGAGGTGAGCATCCGGGTGCCCGACGGCAACGTGGGCACCGTGATGGGCGACCTGTCCGGTCGGCGCGGCCGGGTGCTCGGCACCGAGCCGGACCCGGACTCGGAGGGGCGCACCCTGGTCCGCGCCGAGGTGCCCGCCACGGAACTGCTGCGCTACGCCGTGGAGCTGCGCGCGATGACCGCGGGGGCTGGCACCTTCCGCCGCCACTTCGTCCGCCACGACCCGATGCCCACCCACCTCGCCGACCAGATCCGCAAGGAACACACCTGACGGTGGGTCGCCCTGGTCAGGGGCGGGCGGTGGGCAGCATGGGGCTGGGCCAGTAGGGGCGGTCGACCTCGCGCAGGGCGGCGGCTCGCAGGGCCGCGAGCTGCCGCTCCACCTCGGCGAACTGGTCGGGGGTGAGCGGTCCCCGGGCCAGCGCCGCGGCGTTCTCCTCGACCTGGGCGACGCTGCGGCAGCCCGGGATCGGAATCGTCCGGTCGCTGCGGGCCCAGATCCACCCCAGGGCGCCCTGGGCCAGGGTGCGTCCGTCGGCGGTCAGCGCCGCCCGGACCGCGTGCACCCGGCGTAGCCACTCCGGGGCCGGTCGCCCACCCCGGAACCACTCCAGCCAGCCCGAGGTCATGCCCCGCACGTCGTCGCGGGGCAGCCTCGAGGCGGGGTGGTACTTGCCGGTGAGCAGCCCCATCCCGAGCGGCCCCCGGTTGATGCTGGCCAGGTCGTACTTGGCGCAGACGGCGAGCAGGTCGGGGGCGTCGCGCAGCACCGACAGGCTGTGCTGCACGGCGGCGGCGTGCCGGGCGTCCTGCCCGAAGGTCGCGGCCCGGTCGGCCCGGTCGGTGCTCCAGCCGTACGCCCGGATCAGGCCGTCGGCCACCAGGCCCTCCAGGGCGCCGATCAGCGCCTGCGCCCGGGCCACCGGCAGGTCGGCCAGGTGCAGCTGGTAGAGGTCGATCCGGTCGGTGTCGAGGCGGCGCAGCGAGTCCTGCACGGCCCGCCGGAGGTACGCCGGCGAGGCGTCGGTCCCGGTGGCCTGTCGGGCCCGCTCGTCGAACGTGTAGCCCCACTTGGTGGCGATGACCGCCGCGTCGCGCCGGCCCGCCAGGGCCCGCCCGAGGAGCCGCTCACCGTGCCCGGCACCGTACGTGTCGGCGGTGTCGAACAGCGTCACGCCGAGGTCCAGGGCCCGGCGGATCGCCCGGGTCGACTCCTCGTCGTCGACCGCTCCCCAGCCCAGCGGGGTGCGTCCCTCGGCCCAGGGACCGGCGATCGCCCAGCAGCCCATGCCCAGGGCGCTGACCTCGATGCCGCTGCGGCCCAGCGTCCGCGTCGACTCCACCATCGGCGCATCGTGCCATCTTCCGGACACGGTATGACAGACATCCACCACGATCATCCGTACGGGCGACCGATGCCGACGGATCAGCCCAGATCGCCCCGGATCCGCCCCGTTCGGTGCCCGACGCGATCGACGTGCGGATCGCCCCGGATCACCCTCCCCCACCGCCGCCTTTGCTCTGCTTACCGATACGCATCGACTTCGTTCCGTAACCGATGCGGGTGCGTAAGCAGAGCAAAGGACGCGCGGTGCAGGCGGCTCGCCCCGCGCGACAGCGGACGCGGGCGCGGCGGGAGCTGGGGTCAGGAGGGCCAGGCGCGGGTGAGGAGGTCGCGGGTGTCGCCGAGCAGTTGCGGCAGCACCTTGGTGCGCCCGATCACCGCCATGAAGTTGGCGTCGCCGCCCCATCGGGGCACCACGTGCTGGTGCAGGTGGGCGGCGATGCCGGCGCCGGCCACCCCGCCCTGGTTCATCCCCAGGTTGAAGCCGTGCGCATTGCTGACCTTGCGGATCACCCGCATCGCGGTCTGGGTGAACGACGCCAGCTCGGCCGTCTCCGGCCCGTCCAGGTCGGTGTAGTCGGCCACGTGCCGGTACGGGCAGACCAGCAGGTGGCCCGCGTTGTACGGGTACAGGTTGAGCACCGCGAACACGTGCTCGCCCCGCGCCACCACCAGGCTCTCCTCCGGTGGCCGGTTCGGGGCCAGGCAGAACGGGCAACCGGCGGGCTTGTCGTAGCCGCCCTCGGGCCGATCCTCACCGGAGATGTACGTCATCCGGTGCGGCGTCCAGAGCCGCTCCAGCCCGCCGGCCATGTCCCTGTCGGTGTGCCCGTCCGCCCCAGTCACACCGGCGATCCTACGTACCGCGCGGCGATCGCCCACCACCCGTACCGCGGCACCGCTCGTGTGACGGCAGACGGTGACGCCCGCTTGCAAAGCCAATCAAGAATTTCTTGACTCTTGCATTGACGTACGTAAAACTTCCAATCCATCTTGCGTCGAAGATCGTCGATTGGAGCTGATCATGGAACGACGTAACCTCCGACACCGTCTGGCACAGGCCCTCACCGCCTGCGTGATGGCTGCGGTAGCGAGCCTGGCGACGGTGACCGTCACCGGAACCGCCGCCCAGGCCGACGGCTGCTACACCTGGGGCCGCATGCTGTCCTCCGGGATGACCGGCGAGGACGTACGCCAGTTACAGATCCGCGTCTCCGGCTACCCCGGCTACGGTGCGGTGCTCGGTATCGACGGGGCGTACGGTCCGGCCACCCGGTCCGCGGTGATTCGTTTCCAGCAGGCGTACGGCCTGGCCGCCGACGGTGTGGCCGGCCCACAGACGTTCAACCAGATCTACGCGCTCCAGGACGACGACTGCACGCCGGTCAGCTTCAGCTATGCCGAGTGGAACCGGTGCAACAGCGACTGGTCCGGCGGTGCGGTCCCGGCGAGCACCGCACGGTTCAACGCGCTGGTCTCCATGTGGAAACTCCAGGCCATGCGCCGCGCCATGGGCAATGCGCCCCTCTACCTCAGCAGCGGGTTCCGCAGCTACTCCTGCAACAGTGCGGTCGGCGGGGCCAGCAACAGCCGGCACCTGTACGGCGACGGGATCGACCTGGTCGGGTCGCACTCCTTCTGCGCGCTCGCCCAGCAGGCCCGCAACCACGGTTTCAGCAACATCCTCGGCCCCGGCTACCCGGGCCACAACGACCACACCCACCTGGGCAACTCACCCAGCCGCTCCTGGTCGGCGCCCAGCTGCGGGATCTGACGACCGGCACACGCCGTGACGGCGGCCCCTGCGCCTGGCAGGAGCCGCCGTCACGGCAGGTCAGGCGGCCGAAGGGCCGGTGTTGGTGCGGGAGGAGACCACGTCGAGGACGTGGCCGACCGCCTCGGCGAGCGGCACCCCGTTGCGCTGGGAGCCGTCCCGGTAGCGGAACGAAACGGTGCCGGCGGCCACGTCGTCGTCCCCGGCGATCACCATGAACGGGATCTTCTGCTGCTGCGCGTTTCGGATCTTCTTCTGCATCCGCTCGTCACCGGCGTCGACCTGGGCGCGGATGCCCTCGGCACGCAGCGCGGCGGCGAAGCCGTGCAGGTAGTCGGTGTGGTCCTCGCGGATCGGGATGCCGACCACCTGCACCGGGGCCAACCACGCCGGGAACGCCCCCGCGTAGTGCTCGGTGAGCACGCCGAAGAACCGCTCGATCGAGCCGAACAGCGCCCGGTGGATCATGACCGGCCGCTGCCGGGTGCCGTCAGCGGCCTGGTACTCCAGGCCGAACCGCTCCGGCTGGTTGAAGTCGACCTGGATGGTGGACATCTGCCAGGTCCGCCCGATGGCGTCCTTGGCCTGCACCGAGATCTTCGGGCCGTAGAAGGCCGCGCCGCCCGGGTCGGGCACCAGGTCCAGCCCGGAGGTCTCGGCGGCGGTGCGCAGCGCCTCGGTCGCCTCCGCCCAGTCGGCGTCCGACCCGATGAACTTCGGCGAGTCGTCCCGGGTGGACAGCTCCAGGTAGAAGTCGTCCAGGCCGTAATCCCGCAGCAGGTCCAGCACGAACGACAGCAGCGTGGTCAGCTCGCCGGCCATCTGCTCCCGGGTGCAGTAGATGTGCGAGTCGTCCTGGGTCAGGCCCCGCACCCGGGTCAGGCCGTGCACCACGCCCGACTTCTCGTACCGGTAGACCGTGCCGAACTCGAACAGCCGCAGCGGCAGCTCACGGTAGGACCGCCCGCGCGCCCTGAAGATCAGGTTGTGCATCGGGCAGTTCATCGCCTTGAGGTAGTACTCCGCCCCTTCGAGCTGCATGGGCGGGAACATGGTGTCGGCGTAGTACGGCAGGTGGCCCGAGGTCTCGAAGAGCTGCGCCTTGGTGATGTGCGGGCTGTTGACGAACTCGTACCCCGCCTCCTCGTGCCGGCGACGCGAGTAGTTCTCCAGCTCGCGGCGGATGATGCCGCCCTTGGGGTGGAACACCGCGAGGCCGGAGCCGATCTCGTCGGGGAAGCTGAACAGGTCGAGGTCGGCGCCGAGCTTGCGGTGGTCGCGCCGGGCGGCCTCCTCCAGCAGCTTCAGGTACGCCTTCAACCCGTCCCGGGTCGGCCAGGCGGTGCCGTACACCCGCTGCAACTGCGGGTTCTTCTCCGACCCCCGCCAGTACGCGGCGGCCGAGCGCATCAGCTTGAACGCCCCGATCAGCCGGGTGTTCGGCAGGTGCGGGCCGCGGCACAGGTCCGACCAGCAGACCTTGTCCTCGTCGGCGGCGAGGTTGTCGTAGATGGTCAGCTCGCCCCCACCGACCTCCATCACCTCGGAGGAGTCCAGCCCCTCGCCCTTGACGTCGATGAGTTCCAGCTTGAACGGCTCGGCGGCCAGCTCGGCCTTGGCCTGGTCCAGGCTGTCGAAGCGACGGCGACGGAACCGCTGCCCGGACTTGACGATCTCCTGCATCCGCTTCTCGAGCCGGGCCAGGTCGTCCGGCTGGAACGGCTTGTCCACCGCGAAGTCGTAGTAGAAGCCGTTGTCGATCGGCGGGCCGATGCCGAGCTTGGCCTCCGGGAAGACGTCCTGCACGGCCTGGGCGAGCACGTGCGCCGTCGAGTGGCGCAGCACGTTCAGCCCGTCCGGCGAGTCGAGGGCGACCGGCTCGACCGCGGTCTCCTCGGCCGGCTTCCAGTCCAGGTCGCGCAGCATCCCCTGCGGGTCGCGGACCACCACGATCGCCTTCGGGCCGGTGGTGGGCAGCCCGGCCGCGGCCACCGCGTCGGCCGCCGTCGTCCCGGCGGCGACGACGACGGGGTCGGCCACGGCGGGGGTACGGGGTGCGGACACGGGTGACTCCTCACAGCAGGTGAAATTGGCGATGCCGACGTTGGCTCACTGCGATGCTATCGGTCGCCCCGCCGGCCACCGCCGCCGACACCGTCAGCACCGGACCAGGCCCACGGTTGAACCCTTGCGACCCGGGATCCGTACCTCCCGGCGTGGCCGCACGGCCGCGTCGACACTGATGGGAACCCAACATGGCGATGACGCGCGGCGGGAGCCGTCGACGCCGGGGCGGGCCGGTGGCCGCCCTGGCCACGGCCGCGGTGCTGCTCTGGCCTGCGGCGGCCCAGGCGGCCGACGCCGGCTTCACCCCGACCGAGGCCCGGCAGGGCGAGGCGGTGAAGCTGGAGTTCGTGGTACCCGACGAGCGGCCCGGGGTCCGTACCGAGCGGATCGAGATCCGGTTGCCGGCGGACACCCCGATCGCCGAGGTCTATCCGCTGTCGATCGACGGCTGGGCGCCGCTGATCACCACCCGCAAGCTCGACACGCCGGTGGCGGGCATCCACGGACCCGCCACGGACATAGTGACCGCGTCGGTGACCTGGTCCCGGACGCCCGCCGCGGGCGACGGTCCGGCTCGCCTGCCGCTGTCGATGGGCCCGCTGCCACAGACCGACCGGCTTACCTTCGAGCTGCTGCAGACGTACGCCGACGGCCTGGTGGTGCGGTGGGGCGACGGCCCCGGACTGCGCCCGCTGCCCGCGCTCACACTGCTGCCGGCGGATCCAGCCGCGGCCGGCGGGCACGGCGGACATGGGGCGGCACCGGGCGGCCAGCCCGGCGACGCCCCGGCCGAGGCCGAGCCGGACACCGGCCCGAACGCCACCAGTCTGCTCGCCGCCGGGCTGCTCGCCGGCCTCGGCGGCGGCGCGGTGGTGGGCTGGCTGATCAGCCGCCGACGCCGGGCCTCGGCCGACCAGATCGACCGCTCGGTGCTCGACGAGGAGCCGGCCGCCGAGACGACCGCGGCGAAAGGTACGACCGGCGAGGTGGTCGAGGCGGGCACGGCGCGCTGAGGGTCAGCCGACCCAGTCGGGCAGCGGCTCCCGGGCCGCCAGCCAGTCGTCGGGCACCCCGCCCGGGGTGCCCACCCCGGCGTACGCGGCCACCACCGCGCCGACGATCGCGGCGGTGGTGTCCACGTCGCCGCCCGCCTCGACGCAGGCCCGGATCGCCGCCGGGTAGTCGTCCAGGTGCGTGGCGGCCACCCAGCAGGTGAAGGCGACGGTGTCCTGCGCGGTGACCCGGGAGCCGTTGCCGACCGCGTCCACGACCTCGGACATCGGGCGACCGAGCAGACCGGCGACCCGGCGTACGCCCCGGCGCACCTCGGTCGCCGGGTCCAGCGCGGCCGCGACGCCGGCGAGCAGGCGGGCCGGGTCGGGCCGGTACCCGTCCAGGCGGGCGCGGGCGGCCAGGGCGGCGGCCACGGCCACCGCGACCGCCCCGGCGACCCCCTCCGGGTGGGCGTGGGTCACCTCGGCCGACGCCTGGGCCTGCGCGGCGGCCCGGCTGGTCGAGTCGGCGAAGTAGGCACCCAACGGCCCGACCCGCATCGCCGCGCCGTTGCCGCAGGAGCCCTGCCCGTCGAACGCGGAGGCCGCGGCGACCGGCCACGGGGTGCCGGTGCGGATCAGCCGCAGGATGCGCACCGCGCCGGGCCCGTAGCCCCGGTACGGCTCGCAGCGCTCGGCGAAGGCGAGCGCCAGCGGGTCCCGGTCGATCCGGCCCGCCTCGGCGAGCGCCGTCAGCACCGAGCAGGCCATCTCGGTGTCGTCGGTCCACTGCCAGGGCGGCTGGGGCAGCCGGCCGGCGACCAGGTCGGCCGGTTGCCGGCCGGCGACGAAGAACTGGGATCCGAGGGCGTCGCCGACCGACAGACCGGCCAGGGCGTCCCGAGCCAGGGCCAGCCGGGTGTCCGGGTAGAGGGTGAAGGCCATGGTTCAACAAGCTTGGCGGGTTCCGGGGTGGGCCGCAACGACGGGCCGGTTACCGCGGCGAGTACCGTGCTGGGGTGGCCACCGTCCTGCTGGTCGAAGACGATCACGTCGTACGCGGCGCGATGCTCCGCTCCCTCACCGACCGGGGCCATGCCGTGCACGCGGTGGGCACCGCGCTGGACGCACTGCGCCGGGTCGCCGCGGAAACGCCCGACCTGGTCGTGCTCGACCTCGGCCTGCCAGACCTGGACGGATCGGACGCCCTGCGCATGCTGCGCGGCATCACCGACGTGCCGATCATCATCGCCACCGCCCGCGACGACGAGCAGTCCGTGGTCAAGCTGCTGCGCGCCGGGGCCGACGACTACATGGTCAAGCCGTTCACCGGCGCGCACCTGGACGCCCGGATCACCACCGTGTTGCGCCGGGTGGGGCGGGCCAGCCGCGCCGTGCAGCCGGCCGTGCACAGCGTGGGC
>NZ_JBFBAO010000095.1:0-19047 GCF_040682255.1 Micromonospora sp. NPDC051296
CCGATCGGAGGAACCTGAGATGACCGCGATCCTCAACGCCACCGGTCCGGTGCCGCTCGTACCGCCCCGACCGGCCCCGCCTCCGCAGCCGGCACCGCCCGGGCCGGTCGGGCCGGTGCTGGAGCTGCCCGGCACACCGCCGGTCGCGCTGGTGCCGGTGATCCGCGACGGCCGCCCGGTGGGGGTGTTCGTCGCCGCCGACGGGTGCGTCCGGTACCGGCGCCTGCCCGATCCGGACCGGTTGCTGGCCGCCACCGCCGGGGTGCTGACCGTCGGTCTGGCGGCTGCCGGGGTCGCGCTGCTGGGGCGGCGGCGGCCGCCCGCGGTCGGCGCGCTGACCATGGGGCCGGGCGGCTGGGTCAGCTTCCGCGGGCTGCGCCCACCGGCACCCCAGGCCCCGGGGCCCTGGTGGGCCCGGCTGCTGCGAGCCCGCCGGCTGGTCGTCGAACGCTGACCGGCTGCCCGCCGGGTTGGAGGGCGCCGACGGTGGCCCGCCCGGTCGCCGTCGGCGCCGTCCTGCGGTGATCAGGCGGCCGGGTCGGCAGGGCCATTGGTCCCGGCCCGCGCGGGCGGATCGCCCCTGCCGGGTGGCGCCGGGCCGGACGAGGCTGGTGGTGGGAGGCGTGCCGCGGGGGCAGGCCGTGGGGAAGGGTGGAGCGGACGGTGGCCGGAGGGCTCCAGGTCGTGGGCGAGGACGTGCCGGTGCGGGCGGAGTTCGTCGCCGGGTCGGCACCGACGGCCGGGCTCAGCTCGGCGGAGGCTGGCCGCCGGCTGCTGGTCGACGGGCCGAACGCCGCCGCCGCGCCACCCCGCCGGCACCTGGCCACCCGGATCCTGCGACAGCTCACCGACCCGCTGGTCGCCCTGCTGCTGGCCGCCGCCGTGGTCACCACGGCACTGCGGGACTACCCCGACACGGCGGTGATCCTGCTCGTCGTACTGGTCAACACCACGATCGGAGTGGTTCAGGAGGTCCGCGCCGACCGGGCGATCGCCGGGCTCGACCAGCTCGCCGCGCCGACCGCCCGGGTGGTCCGCGACGGCCGCGACGTGGTGCTGCCCGCCGCCGAACTGGTCCGTGATGACCTGGTCCGCCTGGAGGCCGGCGACGTGGTCCCCGCCGACCTGCTGCTCGACGACGCGAGCCGGCTGCACCTGGACGAGTCGGCACTGACCGGCGAGTCGGTGCCGGTGGTCCGCGAGGCCGGCGAGGAGGCCAGCGCCGGCACGGTGGTGACCACCGGCCGGGCCGCCGGCACGGTGATACGCACCGGTCCGGCGAGCGCGCTGGGCCGGATCGCCACCCTGGCGGCCACCACCCGGCCGGCCGCCACCCCGCTGCAGCGCCGCCTCGCCTCACTCGGTCGGATCCTCGGCCTCGCCGCCGTGCTCCTGTCCGGGCTGGTCTTCCTCGTCGGCGTGCTCGGTGGCCGGTCGGCGGTGGACATGGCGGTCACCGCGGTGAGCCTGGTGGTGGCCGCGGTGCCGGAGTCCCTGCCCGCGGTGGTCACGCTGGCCCTCGCGCTCGGCGCGCGGCGGATGGCCGCGGCCCGGGCGATCCCCCGCCGGCTGCACGCGGTGGAGACGCTCGGCTCGGTCACCGTGATCGCCTCGGACAAGACCGGCACCCTCACCGAGGGGCGGATGGCCGTGCAGCACGCCGTCACCGCCGACGGCGTGCGGTTCGGCGTCACCGGCACCGGGTACGCCCCACACGGCACGGTCCACCGCGACGGCGTGCCGGTGGCCGTGCCGGACGAGCTGCGCCGGCTGGCCCGGGCGGGGTTGCTGTGCAACGACGCGACCCTGGCTGCGCCGACCGCCGAGCAGCCCCGGTGGAGTGCCGTCGGTGATCCGCTGGAGGCGGCGCTGGTGGCGTTCGCCGCCCGGTGCGGCCTGGATTCGGAGGCCATCCGCCGCGCCTGGCCGCGCGTCGCCGAGCACCCCTTCGACCAGCAGCTGCGCCGGATGACCACCGTGCACCGCTCCTGCGACCGCCGATTCCTGGTGGTGTGCAAGGGTGCGCCGGAAAGCGTGCTCACCTCGTCGCTGCTCGACGCCACCGACGAGGAGTTGGCCGACCTGACCGCCGCCGCGCACCGGCTGGCCGGCGACGGGCTGCGGGTGCTCGCGCTGGCGGCGGCCCTGGTGGACACCCCGCCGGCCGATCCGGCCCACCCGAAGGGGCTGCGCCCGGTGGGGTTGGTCGCCGTCGGTGACCCGCTGCGCGCCGGAGCGCCGGACATCGCCGCCAGCTTCGCCGACGCCGGGGTCCGGCTGGTGCTGGTCACCGGCGACCACCCGGCGACCGCGGCGGCCGTCGCCGGGCAGCTCGGGCTCTGGAACGAGGGCGATCCGGTGGTACGCGGCGACGCCGGCGACCCCGCGGACCCGCACCCGGCGGCGCGGGTGTTCGCGCGTACCCAGCCGGAGCAGAAGCTCGACATCATCGCCGGGTTGCAGTCCCAGGGGCACGTGGTGGCGATGACCGGTGACGGGGTCAACGACGCCCCGGCGCTGCGGCGGGCCGACATCGGCGTGGCCATGGGCGGTGGCACGGAGGTGGCCCGGCAGGCGGCCGACCTCGTGCTGGTCGACGACGACCTGTCCACGGTGGCCACCGCGATCGGCGAGGGCCGCCGGATCTACGACAACATCCGCCGGTTCCTGCGCTACGCCCTCTCCGGCGGCGTGGCCGAGATCGCGGTGATGCTGATCGGGCCGCTGTTCGGGCTGGCCGTGCCGCTGCTGCCGGCACAGATCCTCTGGATCAACCTGCTCACCCACGGCCTGCCGGGGGTCGCCCTGGGCGCCGAGCCGGCCGAACCCGGGACGCTGCGCCGGCCGCCGCGCTCGCCACGGGAGTCGGTGCTGGGTGTCGGGCTGGGCCGGCAGATCCTGGTCACCGGGGCGCTGATCTCGGCGGTGACGCTCGGCGCTGGCCTGCTCGCCGCCCGATGGGACCGGCCCTGGCAGTCGGTGGTCTTCGTGGTGCTCGGCCTGGCCCAGCTCGGGGTGGCGCTGGCGGTCCGCGCGCCCCGACCGCCGTCCGGGCGGCGGGGCAACCTGGCGCTGCCGATCGCGGTGGTCGTCTCCGCGCTGCTGCAGGTGGCCGGCGTGCTGCTGCCGCCGCTGCGGGAACTGCTCGGCACCGAGCCGCTCGGCGTCGCGGAGCTGCTCGCCTGCGCCGCGGTGAGCACCCTGCCCGGCCTGGCCCTGCGACTGACCCGCCGCCCGGCGGCGGGGTCCGACGGTGGTGGCCCGCGGACGGGAACCGCGGTCCCGGACCGTGGCGCCGTCGGATAGGTCAGGCTGGTGGCGAACCGAAGGAGGACGAAGATGACCAGCAACACCGGTGCCCCCGTGGTGGTGGGTGTGGACGGTTCCGAGGTCGCGCTGCACGCCGTCCGGGCCGCCGCGCGGGAGGCGGCGTACCGGCACCGCCCACTACGGGTGGTACACGCGTTCATCTGGCCCCTCATGGGGGTGCCGCTGGGTCCGGCACCGGGGGCGCCCGCCGACGCCGGCCTGCGCAACCAGGCCGAGCAGTGCGTCGCCGAGGCGGTGGCCGAGGCCGGCAAGGCCGCCCCGGAGGTGGCGGTCACCGGCGCGGTGGTCGACGGCGCACCGGCGGCCGTGCTGCTCGCGGAGACCCGCGACGCCGCACTGGTCGTCCTCGGTAGCCGGGGCCTGGGCGGCTTCGCCGGGCTGCTGATCGGGTCGGTGGCCGTGCAGGTCAGCTCCCGCGCGGAGTGCCCGGTGCTGGTCGTGCGGGGTGAACCGCGGGCGGACGGGCCGGTGGTGGTCGGTGTCGACGGCTCGGAACTCTCCCAGGAGGCGGTCGGGTTCGCGTTCGAGGAGGCGGCTCGCCGCGGCGCCGAGCTGATCGCGGTGCACGCCTGGCTGTACCCGACGCCGGCCGGCCCCGGTGACATCCTGCCCCTGGTCTACGACCTGGACGCCTTCCGCGAGGAGGAGGAACGCACCCTCGCCGAGTCCGTCGCCGGCTGGTCCGAGCGCTATCCGGAGGTGCCGGTGCGGCAGCGACTGGTCCGGGGCTCCCCGGCCCGGGCGCTGGTGGAGGAGTCCCGTGCCGCCCAACTGGTGGTGGTCGGCGCGCGGGGACGGGGTGCGCTGAGCGGCCTGCTGCTCGGCTCGGTCAGCCACGCGGTGCTGCACCACGCCCACTCCCCGCTGGCGATCGTACGGAGGCCGCGTACGGTCGAAGGATCTTGACCGACGGGGTCGCGCCGCTCCCCCGGTGCGGCCCGCCCGCCGCTGGTAGGCCGGCCCTTGGTGGTGTGTCGGGGCCGGCCCGCCGGCGGGCCATAACGACAATGACCTGACCGACCTCTGGAGGCCCGATGAACCGACCTGTCGTGGTGGGGGTGGACGGATCACCGCCGAGCCTGGTCGCCGCGGAGCACGCGGCGCAGGCGGCGGTGTGGCGGTCCCGCCCGCTGCACCTGGTGCACGGCTATCTGCATCCGCTCGGCTACGGGGTGCCGATCAACCCGTACGAGGTGGGGTTGCCGTCGCCGTCGGAGGACGGCCGGAAGATGCTCGAACAGACCGCCGCCGAGCTGGTCGACCGGTGGCCGGGGCTGACCGTGGAGGTACGCCAGGTGGCCGGCGGGCCGGGCGCGACGCTGGTCGAGGAGTCCCGGCGGGCGGAGCTGGTGGTGGTGGGCAGCCGGGGCCTGGGCGGGTTCGCCGGGCTGCTGCTCGGCTCGGTCGGCACCCAGGTCGCCGCGCACGGCCACTGCCCGGTGCTGGTGGTCCGGCCGCCCGACCGTCCGATCCCGGCTGAGGGGCCGGTGCTGGTCGGGGTGGACGGCTCGGAGTCGGCCGAACTCGCCGTCGGGTTCGGCGCCGAGGAGGCCGCCCGTCGCGGTGCCGCCCTGGTGCTGGTGCACGTCGCCGACGAGCGGGACGCCGCGGACGGCGGGGAGGCGGCGGCGCTGCTGGCCACGGCGGGTGCGTCGGCCCGGGGCAGTCACCCCGGCCTGACCGTCGAGGAACGGATGATCGCCGCGCCGAAACCCGACCAGGCGCTGATCGAGGCGACCGGGGACGCCGCGCTGGTGGTGGTCGGATCCCGCGGCCGGGGCGGTTTCGCCGGTCTGCTGCTGGGCTCGGTCAGCCAGGCGTTGGTGCAGCACGCCCGTTGCCCGGTGCTCGTCGCCCACCGGTACGAGCCGGAGCGCTGAGCCCGTCCGGCCACGGCGGCCTGCGCCGCTGGCGACGGCCGCCCCGCCGGCAGGCGGCGGGGCGGCCATCGGGTTCGCTCGGGGTCAGCCGTCGCCGCGGTGCAGCAGCTGCTCGAAGTTGGTGGTGAGGGCGAACGGGTCGGCCGGCCCGCTCGACGGCGGACGCTGGTGCACCTGTTCGGCGAGTTCGCGGCCGGCGCGGCTGATCCGGGCGCGTAGCGCGCCGTCCGCCGTGCCGGCGGACCAGTCCTCTGGTGCGGCGAAGACCGCTGTCGGCATCACCACCGCCCGCAGGTGGGTGAACATCGGCCGCAGGGCGTGTTCCAGGGCGAGGGAGTGCCGGGCGGTGCCCCCGGTGGCTCCGATCAGCACCGGCCGGCCGCCCAGCGCGTCGGCGTCGACCAGGTCGAAGAACGACTTGAACAGCCCGTTGTACGAGGCGTTGAAGATCGGTGTGACGGCGATCAGCCCGTCGGCGCCGGTGACCTGGTCGAGCACCTGCCGCAGGGGGTCCGACGGGAAGCCGGTGAGCAGGTGGTTGACGATGTCGTGGGCGTGCTCGCGCAGGTCCACCGGTCGCAGCTCGACGTCCTCGCCGTGCCCGACCAGCTCGTCGCGGGTGGCCGCGGCGAGCTGGTCGGCGAGCAGTCGGGTCGACGAGGGCTGGCTGAGTCCGGCCGACACCACCGCCAGGGTGCGCGAGGTCACCGGTCGGCCTCCGCGCCGGTCCCGGCCAGGTCACCGGCCGGGGTCCCGCCGGTCTGCGCGGCGCGTTCGGCGGCGGCCCGCAGCGAGGCGTGCGTGGGTGCGACCGGCACGTGGGCCGGGCGCAGCGAGTCGAACTCCTTGCGCAGCACGGGTACGACCTCCTCGCCCAGGATGTCGAGCTGTTCCAGCACGGTCTTCAGCGGCAGCCCGGCGTGGTCCAGGAGGAACAGCTGCCGCTGGTAGTCGCCCACGTAGTCGCGGAAGCCGAGCGTACGGTCGATGACCTGCTGCGGGCTACCCACGGTCAGCGGAGTCTGCGCGGTGAACTCCTCCAGCGACGGGCCGTGCCCGTAGACCGGGGCGTTGTCGAAGTACGGCCGGAACTCGCGTACCGCGTCCTGGGAGTTCTTTCGCATGAACACCTGGCCGCCGAGGCCGACGATGGCCTGGTCGGCGGAGCCGTGGCCGTAGTGCTCGAAGCGCTGCCGGTAGAGGCCCACCATCCGGCGGGTGTGCTCGGCCGGCCAGAAGATGTGGTTGGCGAAGAAGCCGTCGCCGTAGTACGCGGCCTGCTCAGCGATCTCGGGGCTGCGGATCGACCCGTGCCAGACGAACGGCGGCACGCCGTCGAGCGGACGCGGCGTCGAGGTGAACGACTGCAACGGAGTGCGGAAGCGACCCTTCCAGTCGACCACGTCCTCGCGCCAGAGCCGGCGCAGCAGGTCGTAGTTCTCGATGGCCAACGGAATGCCGTTGCGGATGTCCTGGCCGAACCAGGGGTAGACCGGACCGGTGTTACCTCGGCCCATCATCAGGTCGACCCGGCCGTCGGCCAGGTGCTGCAGCATCGCGTAGTCCTCGGCGATCTTCACCGGGTCGTTGGTGGTGATCAGCGTGGTCGCGGTGGAGAGCAGCAGCCGCTCGGTACGGGCCGCGATCCAGCCCAGCATCGTGGTGGGCGACGAGGGCACGAACGGCGGGTTGTGGTGCTCGCCGGTGGCGAAGACGTCGAGACCGACCTCCTCGGCCTTGAGCGCGATGGTGACCATCGCCTTGATCCGCTCACCCTCGGTCGGCTCGCGACCATTGGTCGGGTCGACCGTGACGTCGCCGACGGTGAAGACCCCGAACTGCATGACCAGCTCCCTCGTGTCGTCCGACCGGGGCCGTCGCGGCTCCCGGACCCACCCGACAACATATTTGACGAGTCAACTATTCCGGGCCCGGCGGCACCGGCGGTGGCCGGCGTCACCCCGCGGCAGCCCGATGAGGCCGTGACACCCGTTCGGGTGCGGACCGGAGGCTGCCTCCCAAAAGCGACCAATTGCCTCGGTGTTATGGATATGTTTCATGTACTAGGCACTGCTTGCCCCGAATGGGGGAAAACCGCCAGAGATCGATTTTGCGTGGGCCGAGCATGCCATCCAGCGCCTGCATCCCGATGCGGCGGCCATGAGGGCTTGCCGCCGGATCAGGCCAAGCGACTGTTTCCCAGGGAAGGGGTACCAGGTGATCAGAACGCGTGGACGGCTGTTGGCCGTCGCAGCGATGGTCAGCGCGGCGGTGGCGGTCTCCGCCACAGTGGCAATGGGCGACGGAGGTGATCACGACCGCGGCGGAAAGTCGGACAGCGGCGGCCACGAGGAGCGTAATGGCCCACGCTTCAGAGTGATCAACCAAGTCTCCGACGACCCGGCACGAGATCCGGCGCTCGTCGACCCGGACGCCGTCAACTCATGGGGGCTGGCGCTGGGGCCGACGACCCCCCTGTGGGTGTCGAACAACGGCACCAACACCGCCACCGTCTACAGCGGTGGCATCAACGGCAAGGCCGTGGAGAAGGTCCGCACCGTCACCATCCCCGCTGGCGCGCCGACCGGGGTCGTGTTCAACGACACCAAGGGCTTCGAGGTGCCCGGGCCGGGCAACGACAAACCGGCCGCCTTCATCTTCGTCAGCGAGGGCGGCGACGTCACCGCCTGGAACCCGGACACGGACACCACCGCGGTCGTGGTGGCGCACACCAACCGCGCGATCTACAAGGGCGTGACGCTGCTGAAGACCGACGTCGGCAACTTCCTGCTGGCCACCGACTTCCACCACGCACGCATCGACGTGTTCGACGAGAACTTCGACCGGGTGAACCTGCCGGACTCCTTCTTCCGGGACCGGAACCTGCCGGAGGGCTTCGCGCCGTTCAACGTACTGGCGGTGGGCGAGAAGGTCTTCGTGACCTACGCGAAGCAGGACGCGGACGCGAAGGACGACGTGCATGGCCCGGGCCTCGGCTTCGTCGACCTGTTCACCGACTTCGGCACCAAGGTTCGGCGGATCGCCAGCGAGGGGACTCTGAACGCGCCGTGGGGCCTCGCCATCGCGCCGAAGGGCTTCGGCGAGTTCACCGGCGACCTGCTCGTCGGCAACTTCGGCGACGGCCGGATCAACGTGTTCGACCGCGACGGCTTCAAGGGCCAACTGCGGGACGAGGAGGGCGAGACGATCGTCATCGACGGTCTGTGGGCGCTCCTACCGGGCACCGAAACCACCGGCGGCGAAGGGACCCTGTGGTTCAGTGCCGGGCCGGACGACGAGACGCACGGCCTGGTGGGTCAGCTGATCCCGACGACCAGGAAGTAACCAGCGCGGAATCCGCCGCGCCCCGGCAAGCTCGGGGCGCGGCGGACCGCTGTTCCCGCGCCACGCGCTCAGGCGGCGATCTCCAACGCCCTCGGTACCCTTGCCCTCACCATGACGCACCACTGGCTCCAGACCCCGGCCTCGCAGGTGGCGGTGGCAGCGCGAAGCCTCCTCGGCTGGGCCGTGTCGGCCAACGGCGTCAGCCTCCGCCTGACCGAGGTCGAGGCGTACGCCGGCACCGGGGAGGATCCGGCCTCCCACGCCCATCGCGGACCGACTCCGCGCAACGAGGTGATGTTCGGCCCGGCCGGGAACGTCTACGTGTACTTCGTGTTCGGCATGCACTGGTGCATGAACATCGTGTGCGGCCACGAGGGTGAGGCGGCTGCCGTCCTGCTGCGGGCGGGCGAGGTGACCGACGGGATCGAGCTCGCCCGGGAACGCCGCAACCATCCCCCGGATCGTGACCTGGCACGCGGGCCGGCCCGGCTCGTCACCGCGCTCGGGCTCGGCCGCGACGCCAACGGCACCTGCGCCGTCGACGGGTCCGGGCCGGTGCGCCTGACCCCGCCGTCAGCCCCCGTCGACCCGGCCCTGATCGCCGCCGGCCCTCGTGTCGGGGTGACCGCGGCGCACGACGTACCGTGGCGGTTCTGGCTGATGGACGAGCCGAGCGTGAGCCCGTACCGCCGCCACACCCCGCGCCGCCGGCGCCCAGACGCCCTGACGATTTGACGTGCAGTTCCGCTGGCGCCTGGTGACCCGGCCGCGCAGCGGGATGGCTCGGCTTGTTCAGGTCGGTATGCCAGTGACGAAGCGGGTCGGTTGACGGAGGATGACGGCAGCGCCTTCAAGATCGACTGAGCGAGCCGCGAGCGTCGCCATGGCCAGCCGCTTCGGGAGGGCGGCGGAGAACTTTAGGCCGTTGACGGCTTTTTCATCAATCTCGGGCAGGCAGAGCCGCTCGTCCGCCGCTGCGGCGGCCGCAGCCCACGCGGCTGGTGTCAAGTCCTCCCGCATGCGGATGCTGCAGTCATCGAAGCGTTCCACCGGGTCGATCGCCTCGCCAAGCGTCGCGGTCAAGGTTGCGTTGGCCCGGAAGCCTGCCCAGGTCCACCACCGTAGGTCGCCATCCTTCTCGCGGACGATCACGTTGCCGCCGGGGTGCACGAGGCGGAGCTTCTCATCACGCTCTTGAGCAAGCCGATTCACAGCTCGTTGAGTCAACTTCACGGGAGGGTCGGCACCGAGCAACACCTCCCGGACAGCACGCGCCAGTTCGAAGCCCAGACCCGCCCAGCCGGTGCCCAGCCAGCGGGCTCGTCCCCCGCCGTCAGCCGGCTCAACGAAACACCGTCGGCGGCGCCAATCGATGTAGGTCACTCGCCAGCTTCTGCCGCCCAGGAGTAGCCGACGGTCGCCTCGGACCTCCTCGGTGAGAAGGCTCGGATCGACCCGGCCGAGTTCGTTTCGCCCGAGCATTACCGTGAATTCCGGTGGTCCAGTGAACACTGCCGTCATGTCCATGAAGTGACGACGACCGAAGCGCGCTTCAGCAGCCGGACCAATGAACAGCATGCCGCCGTCCTGATCGAGGTAGCCGTGCTCGACCAGGTGACGGACGATCGGGCGGGCGTTTTTGTCGAAGGGGCCCAGCCCGTTCCAGGCATGTGTCCAGAGTTGGTCGCCGACCCGATGCTCCTGCAAGCAGAGCGCGAGTATCTGCTGAGCGACGATGTGCTGCGGTTCCGGTGGTGGGCTCACTGCTTCCACCCAGCCACGAGACCACAGCAGCAGCAGCGCCGCTGCCTCGGTCAGCGCGTCCCCGTCGAGGGTCAGGAAGAGGCAGTTGCGGCTGGTTCCGGGCCGGCGACCGGTGCGGCCGAGGCGTTGGAGGAACGAGGCGACCGTGGCGGGCGCGTCGATCTGGATAACCCGATCGAGGTCCCCGACGTCGATGCCCAGCTCGAGGGTGCTGGTCGAGACGATGACGCAGTCCCGGGCGTCGCTGAACGCCTCCTCGGCTCGGCGGCGCTCGTCGGCGGAGAGCGACGCGTGGGAGAGGTAGGTGGCCACTCCCTTTTCTCGCAGCATCTGGCCGAGTTCCTCGACGGTCTGTCGGGACTCGCAGAAGACCAGGCGTTTCTCCCCGTGGTGGAGCCCCGCGATCACCGTTACCGCGTTGGCGAGGGAGCCGACGTAGTCCAGTTCGATGTCGCCTGGCGGTGGACGGTCGGCCACCGCGACCGCGTCCGGGGCAACCACCTGGGCCGGCCGGTGGCCTGCGCCCGAGGCCTGGAGCCAGGTCAGGAGCTGGCCCGGATTGCCGACCGTGGCGGACAGCCCGATCCGTTGCAGCGGCCGCCCCGCCACCCGGCTCAGCCGTTCCAGCACCGCCAGCAGGTGCCACCCGCGGTCGTCACCGGCGAAGGCGTGCACCTCGTCGACGACGACGGCGTGCAGGTCGGCGAAGAACAGCCGGTGGTCGACCCTCGTGCTGACCAGCATTGATTCCAGCGACTCGGGGGTGGTGAGCAGGATGTCGGGGCGCTCGTAGAGGACGGCCTGCCGGCGTGAGGTGCTGACGTCGCCGTGCCAGACTGCGGCGCGGCGGCCGAGCCAGCCCGCGTACTGCTCTACGCGGGGTTGCAGGTTGTTGAGCAGCGCCTTCAGCGGGGCGAGGTAGAGCACGGAGGTGCCGGTCCACCGCTGCTGCGCCATCCGGGTCAGCAGCGGAAACAGCGCGGCCTCGGTCTTGCCACCGGCGGTCGGGGCCAGAAGCAGCGCATCCGACCCGTCCCGGACCGGGGTGACGGCAGCACGCTGCATCGGGCGCAGGTCACGCCAGCCCAACGTGTTGACCACGTGGTGCAGGACGACCGGGTCGAGCTCCGGAAGCATGTCAGATCGGCAGTTCGATGTCGTCGGCAGAGGCAGCCGCGTTGCGTTCGACCTCGGACAGCTCGTCGGCCCGCAGGGTCAGCTCGTAGTGGCGCCGAGGATCCCAGTCCGCGAACTGGTCGACCCGGTCGAACACGTCCGCGACCAGCTTCTTCAGGTAGATGCGCGGGGCGACGCCGACCTGACCACCGAGCGCGCCGGTGACGGCTCGGGCGAGTGCCGCGAGATATTCGTCGTCCACCCGGGAGTCGACCGCCGGGCTGGCGTAGATCGTGCGTACCCGCTGGCCGAGTTCGACGAGCGCGTCGGTGGTGAAGCCAGGGAGGCGCAACTGGGTGGCGCGGGGGTTGTCCCAGCGCGGCTCCGGGCCGAAGTCGGTGGCGAGCCGCTGGGCGAGCGGCGCGAGTCGCTGAACCCCCTGCGGGCCGTCGAAGAAGGCCGGTGTGCCGGTGATCAGCACCATGAGGCCCGGGAAGCGGTCGGCGTGCACCTCGTCGATGAGCTGGCGGAGCGAGTTGAGGGCCTTGTCCCGCGCGTCGGAGCGTACCCGTTGCAGCGTCTCGACCTCGTCGAGCACCAGCAACAGCCCCTGGTGCCCGCTGTCGCGCAGGACGGTCAGCAGGCCGCGCAGGAAGCTCAGCGCCGCGTAGTGATCGAGGTCCCCCTTCACCCCGGCGACCCGGCGTGCCGCGGCGGCGACGTGTGGCTGACCACCCAGCCAGGCAGCGAGGCCGTCGGCCGTACGGTGATCGCCGGTGGCGGTGGCGGCCCGGTAGCCGCGCAGTGCAGCCGCGAAGCCGGGCGTGCTGCGGGAGATCTCGCCCAGTCGGCGTTCCAGCAGTTCGCCGACCGCCTGGTCGAGGGCCTCCGCGTCGTCCTCCGCGATCGTGCCTCCGGCGAGGGCGTCCTCCTCCAACGCGAAGATCCAGCCATCCAGCACGGGCCGGAACGCGCTCGGCGCGAACTGCTCGGTGCTGAGGTGTTCGACCAGCCGCCGGTAGACGGTCTCCATCCGGTGCAGGGGCGTCTCCAGTTCGGAGATCTGCACCTCGGCGGCGGCGAAGCCACGTCGCTTGGCGCGCTCGGCCAGCCAGCGGGTGAAGAAGGTCTTCCCCGCGCCGTACTCGCCGCGTACGGCCTTGAACACGCTGCCGCCGCCAGCGACGCGGTCGAGGTCGTCGTCGAGGGCGGCGGTGAACCGGTCCAACCCGACCGCGAGCGCGTCGAGCCCGTTGCTCGGTACGACGCCGCGACGCAGCGCGTCGACGATGTCTCGTCGGCGGCGGGCAGAGATCTCCACGGTCACCGCGGCTCCAGCTCGAACTGCTCGATCAGCAGATCCCGGTTGAGGTGGACGGTGCGCCCGTCCGGATCCATGGTGACCACTGGGTAGCCTTCGACCTGCAGCAGCCGGCGCAGTGCCGTCATCGTGCCGTGGATGCGGTGCGCCGGGACGCCGGCCCGGGCGGCCAGCGTGTCGAGGGCCGCCCGGTCACCACCATCGAGCAGGGCGCGCAGCAACGCGGCGACCCGCTCGTCGGCGAGTGGCATCCGGGGGTCGCGGCGCTGGGCATACCGGTCGCTGGCGAGCAGCGCCACCACCAGATCAGGGGCGATCGGCGCGGGCTGCGGCGCAGCGGCCGGCGCCGCCGCGACCGGGGCCAAGTCGAAGAGGCCCTCAGGCTGCGGCTCGACAGGCCGATGGGGCCGGCGACGGCCCGGCGAAGCCGGTGCGGGAGGCGGAGTGGATGTTTCCGGCAGCGGTTCCCGCCACCAGTCCGGGCTGGCCACGGGTGCGCCGGACCATCCGGGTACGGCCTGGTCGTCACCGGCGGCCAGCACGAGCAGCGGGATCACGGCCTCTGCCGGTGCGGCGCCACCGTGGTAGCCGGCCTTGCGCGGCCCGTACCGCACCTCCTCCCGCCAGGGCAGGATGACCGAGCCGCCGTCGAGTGCCACCCGGCTGCCGCTCACAGCGACCTCGTCATCAGCAACCGGGCCGGTGGCCGGTCGCCACCGGTTCTCGCTGCTGGCGCTGGGCAGGGCACGCGACTCCGGTCCGCGGTCGACGACGTGACCGTGGTCGGAGACGAGGACGACCACTCGGTCCGCGGCCGAGGCCAGCAGGTCGCCGACGGCCGTGATGGTCTCCTCGCCCCAGACGGTGGTGCCCGGGTCGCTGCGGTCAAGGGCGTCGTCGATCGTGTTGACGACGGCGGCGACCACCGGGATCGACGCGTCGTCGAGCGCGGCCAGCACCTCCTGGTCCAGCGCCGTGCCGGCACCGGCCCGCAGCGCCGCCTTGTGCAGCAGCCGCCCGGTGGGCCACCGCTGCCTGAACGCCTTCTGCTCGGCCTGCCGGCCCCCGGCCGCGATCCGCCCGCTGAGCAGGCTGCACCGGCTGACCTCGGTCACGGTGGGCAGGGCGGCGAGCACGCCGGTGCGGGGCCCGCCGCCGGGGGTGAGCTCCACCCAGGCGCCGCTGCGGGTGACCGACTCGGCCAGCTCGGTGGCCGCCGCCATGCCCATGCCGTCGAGCACGAGCAGCAGCGCCCGGCTGCCCTGGTCGAGGATCGGCTGGACCACCCGGTCGAGCACGTCCTCGACCCGCAGCAGCGCACCCGGCTCGCTCTCGGCGGCGGTCGCGGCGGCGAGCAGGGCGGCGAACTGCTGGTCGTGGCGGGAGCGCCGGGCGTCCACGGCGCGGTGCAGCAGCCGGTACGCCTCGGCGACCTGCGGGTCGGGGTCGCCGGCGAAGACGTCCAGCCGGGCCCGATCGACCCATCCGTCCTGCCGGACCTGCCGGTGCACCGCGTCGAGCAGGGTGGCCGGCGGGGGGCCGTCTGCGGTGTGCAGCCAGCGCAGCAGGCGGACGGCCATCCGCGCGGTCTCCTCCCGGCGCGGTTCGGTGGCTCGGTGCGCCTCCACCGGGGCGAGCGCGTTCTGCGCCCGGGTGACCGCGGCCGCCGGCACCGACCCGCCGGGCGGCACGGCGAGCCGCACGGCGTCGGCGAAGGCCCGCAGCCGCTGGACGAATCCGCTGGGCAGGACGGTGGACGCGCCGAGGAGCCCGGTGATGCCGATCTCGGCGGCGATCGCCTCGGCCCGCCGGAGGATCCGCATCGCCTCTTGCCGGCCGTCGTCGCTGGAGTCGACCGTCCGGTAGACCCACGCCTCGGCGGCCTCGTGCAGCGTCTCAGCCTGCTTCGGGGCAAGCCGCAATCCACCGAAGCGGGGCTCCAGCCGGGCCTGCCCGACGACGGCCTCCACCTCGGCATGCTCGCTGCCATCGGGCCAGAGCAGCCCGGCGAGCAACCCCAGCGGGATCACGTCGACGCCGTGCCCGGCCCGTACGGCCGCCATGATCGGGACGGCGGCCGGGCCGGCGGTGCTGGTCAGGTACGCCGTGATCCCCTCGGCCTCGGCGTCGGGCAGGGCGGTGAACCGCAGTTGCCGGCGGGCGTCGGTGCTCCACTGCACCAGGCCGCTGTCGTCGAGTTCGGCGGGTGGCAGCGCCAGCAGTTCCGCGGCGAGGCTGCGCAGCGCGTGGTCCCGGGTGAGGATCGCGCCGGGCGGGGCGGGCCACCCGTCAGTCGGGGCGTGATCGGTGAGTGCGTTGGCGACCCAGCGCCCGACCCGAACCAGGGTCGGGTCGAGCGCGGTCACCCCGCCGAACATCTGCCGGACCAGGTCCCACGGATCGATCTTGCGGACGGTCTGCTTGCTGAGGTGGGCGAGAAGCCCGTCGCCCAGGTCGCTGTCGGTCAGCTCGGTCAGCAGCACCAGCCGTTCGCCGTCGACCCGGTCGTGCAGGGCGGCGCGGGCGGCGAGCGGGGTGGGGCACGGCACCACGCGCACGCGAGTGCCGTCGACGGTGAGCACCGGCTCCGCCGGCCATTCGGGGCGGGCCTTCAGGGCGATGGCGTCGGCCGGGTCGCCCTCGGCCAGCCACGCCTCGAGCTTGCGGCGGACAGCGTCCGGCTGCGCGGCGCTGACCGGCGCGCTCACGATCCCACCTCACCGAGCACACCCCGGGACGGGTCACGTGCGGTCACCGGAGCTCCCAGGTAACGGTGACGTGGCGTCCAGCGGCCACTGCGGCCCCGATCTCGGCGGCGACCTTCTGCCAGGTCGTGGCGTCGACAACCTCGTGGTGCCGGGTGGCGACTCCCCCGCCGTCCAGGGGCGTGACCGGTCCTTCACCCGATCGCGGGTCGGCACCGTCACCGGACGCAACCGTGGCCGGATCGTCGTCGGCCGGTGTCCGCACCGCCGGTACGACATGGTGATCCGTCACCAGCCGCTCAGGTGAGGGCGGCGTAACGACCGGCGTCCCGCGCTCGGTCGGTTCGGGCTTCGGCTGTTCGGCGGCGAGCAGCGCCGCCGACGCCTCGACCGCCGTCCGGAGCGCGTCGATGAGATCCTGCCCGTGCTGTTCGCGCCGGGCGATGTCCCGGAGCCGTTCGATGATCCTCCGCGCCCGCTCGTCGTGGGCGGCCCTGGCCGCGATGGCCTGGAGCAGCGGCCACTGGTGGGCCTGGGCCAGAGAGCGGCCCATCTCGCCCGCGTGGGCCAGCACCTCGCCCACGGCCTTGTCGTCGATGTCGCCGAGATCGGCGCGGGCCACCGTCTCGACCAGCACCACGTCGTCGCGTTCGGTTGCCACCTCGGCCACGAACCGGGCCGCCCGCCGGGCGGCGGCGAGCCGGCCGGTCGCCGCCGCCGCGTCCAGTCCCAGCACGTCGGCGTGCGCCGCCAGCGCATCGACCAGCTCGCTGGCCGCCTTGCGTCGAGCCGCCGCCGAGGAGCGTAGCGTGCCGGCGAGTTCACCGAGGTTCGCCGGGGTCCGCCACACGGGCAGCACCCCGCCGAAGATCGTTGCGCCCCGGCGCACCGCGTCCGCCCAGGCCTGCTCGTCGGGCATCGGCGGGTGTCGCAGCTCAAGCTCGTCGCGCACGGCGGCGAGCTGGGTCACGTCGACCTTGCCGCCGTGCTGGTACCAGGCGAGCTGCTGTTCCAGCCCGAAGACAGTGATGATCAGGTTTTGCAGTTCCCGGTCGAAGCCGAACGCGGCCGGCTCGTCGATGAGCCGGCGCAACACGTGCACCGGGAAGTGGTTGGTGTAGTCCTCGCTGGCGGCGGCCTGGAGCAGGTGCTGGCTCCAACGACAGGTCGAGGTGGTCAGCACGTACCGCCCATCGACGATCTCACCGAGCCGCAGGTTGTTGCATACCCGGCGGAGGATGCGCTGGTCGGCCGGGTTGGGCACGGTGACGCCGCGGGTGGGGTCGGCGGCGGCCTGCTTGGCGTACTCCAGGATCTTGTTCAGCTCGCCGCGGGTGACCGGCTTCTCGTCGTCCGGCATGGCGGGACGGCCCGGGTAGGACCAGGCGAGGAGTTCCCCGGTGAGGTGATGGAACGCCTCGGCGAGCGTCCCGCCGCGCGGGTCGCCGAGGCGCAGGCCGTCGTCGAGGGTGTGGAACACTCCGACGCTGTCGTCCTGCACGTCCGAGCCGCGCGAGGTGGCCGACCCGTACGCCTGCATCAGTGCGCCGAGCAGGGTGCTGCGCAGCTGCGATTGGCGTTGCTGGAGGTAGACCCGGCCCTGCTGCCGGTCCGCGAGGGACCAGTCGGCGGCGAGCGAGTTGAGCCGGTCGCCGGTACCGTTACCGAGCAGATAATTGATCTTGGCGAGTTGTCCGACCTTCGCCATCACCTCGTCGGTCAGGAAGAAGGGCAGCCAGAAGACCGTCCGGGAGCCGCGTTCCAGGCTCTCGATCCGGGCGCGGTCGGCGGCGCGCTCGTAGCCCTGGAGGTCGAACGGGTAGTCGACGACCACCCGCCAGGCTTCCCCGCTGGCGACCAGCGCCGAGACCGGCATGGTGTCGGGGTCGCGTACGTTGCCGAACTTGACCTGGACGGTGTGCCGCCGGCCGCGCCAGTCGCGCGGGTGCAGCAGCTCACCGAGTTGGCCGTCAACCCCGGTGATGCCCATCTCGGCGGTGACCATCTCGCGGATCAGCTGCTGCCGTACCCCGGTGGTGGTGGTTTCCTCGTCCGGCACCAGGTCGAGCAGCTTGTCGTAGTCGACGGCGTGCAGCTTGAGCGAGACGACCGGGTCGGGCGTCTTGGTGAGGTGCAGTTCCCCGGCGCTGTCGGCGACCCGGTTGAGGCGGTTGAGCACGATCTGCCGCTCGTAGCCAGGGATCGGCGAGGTGATCGAGCCGAAGTTGAGCGCGTGCAGCTTGGCCGCGGTGAGGTTGTGCAGCGCCGGCACCTCGGGCACCAGCGCGCCGAGCAGCACCGTCTTGATCAGCTTGTCGTCGAGCTGGAACTGCTGGTGCCCGGCCGCCTGCTCCTCGGCGATGTTGTTGAGGCCGAGCAGGATCGGCCGCAGCTTCTGCGTGTAGAGACTCCGGGCGGACTGGAAGAGCTGCTTGAGCTTGGGTCGGTCGGGCAGCTCGCCGTGCAGCACCAGCGGGTCGAAGAGGGCGGCCACGCCGATCAGGTCGTTGACCTTCAGGGTGTCCCGGCGGGCGACGAGCAGCTCGGTCATCACCTTGAGCGCGGTCCGCTCCCGCTGCAACGCCTGCGACAGCGCCACCAGCGTGGCGACCAGGGCCGGCGAGAACGGGTAGAGCTTGCGGAAGGCGGCGGCGTCGGAGCCGATGCCGGCGTCGCCGTACTGGGCGCCCAGCAGCAGCGTGTCCCACACCTCGCGGTTGCCCTTGACCGCGGCGAAGGCGTTGTCGATCACCGCCTTCCCCTCGTCGGTGAGCGGCTTGAGCAGCCGCTTCTCGGTGATCTCGGGCAGGTTGGTGTCGGCGAGGGCGACCTCGCCGAACCGGCCCTGGACGCTGCGCATGACGTGCGCCAGCGCTTCCCGTTCGGTGCCGCCGACCTGCGGGCCGAGGAAGTCCTCCAGATTGCGCTGCCGGGCCACGAAGGAGATCAGCGGCAGCGGCCGGGTGGCGTCGGCGGACTCCACGAGCTTGTTGAGCTTGGCACCCTCGGTGTTGACGAAGACGTGGTCGCTGAGCTTCGTGGAGAGCCAGAGGATCAGCTCGTCGAGGAAGAGCACCAGCGCGTCGTACCCGAGGGCCTTGGCGTGCCGGGTGATCACCGCGAGGCCGGTGTCCAGGTCCAGGTACTCGCCACTGCGTACCGCGCCGGTAAAGAACGTGCTGGTCAGGGCGCTCACCAGCAGGTCCCGCTGCTCGGTGCCGGGCGCTGCGGCGGCAGCGGCGGCGTAGCGCTCGGCCGTCCAGCCGGCTGCCCGGGTGACGTGCGCGGCCAGTCCGGCGCCGCTGGTCACCGGCGCGCCGCCGCCGTCGTGCAGGGCGGCGAAGAACGCCTCGTCGCCCATCCGCTCGCGCAGCCGGGCCGCGTCGTCGAGCAGCGCGTCCGACCGGTGTACGGCGGGCACCGGCGCCTCAGGGTGCAGGGCGGTGATCTGGTTGAGGTACCCCTCCAGGACCGCCTGCTCGACGGAGCGCGCGTCGAGCATGTGGAAGGTGAGGGTGAGCAGCTTCCGGTCGCGCAGCCACGGGTCGGCGGCGAGCACCGGCTCGGCCAGGCCCCGGATCTGCCG